>CANCXY010000009.1 GCA_947381875.1 uncultured Clostridia bacterium
AGGCAGAGCCTCTGGCAGGTCCGGGCAGCGCCCGGCGGGGTCCAGGGGCAGGGCCCCTGGGGCACGTTTCCTCACGGCGCCCCGTGTTTGTATTTTTCCTGTTCCTTCTTATCCAGCTCCCGATCCTTCCTGTCGAGGTACCGTGAAGCTATGAGCGAACCGACGCATGCGGCCAGGTTTACGCCGATCGTCAGCACATATGCTACGCGGGACGCTTCCTCTTTTTCGCTCATCAGGAAGAACAGGATGGTAAGGATAAGCAGCGCGCCCGCCATGACAGCGAGTACGCGCAGGAACAGTACGATGTGGCTCAGCTCAAGGTCGCCGCCTTGTTTTCGCTCTCTCTTTGTGCGAGGATCTCCTCTGCCAGATGACATGCGACAAGCCCTCCGTTCAGCGGCCGTGGCTGCGGCTCCTGCTGCGTGCAGATCTCTTTGCAGTAGGGGCAGCGCGGGTTGAATTTACACCCGCTGGGCAGGTTCAGCAGGTTCGGCATATCCAGCGAGCGGAGCGGGAGCTGCATCGCGTATTCGCTGCGCAGCTTCGGGTTGGCTTCCGGCACCGCCGAGATCAGCGCGTGGAAATAGGGGTGCATCGGATGCGCGATGGCCTGCCCGATGCTGTTCGTTTCGATCATGCGCCCCAGGTACATCACTACAATGCGCCCCTGCGCCGCGATATAGCGGGCCGTGCCCAAATCGTGCGTGATGTACAAAAAGCTTACCTGGTACTTCTCTTTCATGCGCGCCATCAGGCTCAAAAGGGAGATGCGCATGGATACGTCGACCATCGAGACAGGCTCGTCCGCCACAATCAGCTTGGGCGTCATCGAGAGCGCCCGCGCCAGCAGGATACGCTGGCGCTGCCCGCCTGAGAGCTGGTGCGGGTATTTTTCCAGGAAGATTTCCGGCGGCGTGAGACCAACGTCCAGCAGCAGCCCCGAGAGCTTCTCCAGCGCCCCGGCCTCATTTTTTACGATATGGTGCTGCATCAGCGGCAGCGAGAGCGATTGGAAAATCGTCTTGTTCGGGTTCAGCGCGGCATAGCTGTCCTGATGCACCATCTGTACGGCCATGCGGTATTCGTCGTAGTCGCGCCCCTTCAGGGACCAGATGTCCCTGCCGCTGTACAGAACCTGCCCCTCGGTGGGCTTGTGGATGCCCACTACCAATTTGCCCATGGTGGTTTTCCCGCACCCGCTCTCCCCCACAACGGCGATAATCTCGCCCGTGCCGATCGAGAGGTTCACGTTCGTCAGCGCCTGGATGCGCTGCTTTTTGCGGCCAAAGCCGGAGCCGGTGGAAAACGTGATCCCGGCGTTTTTCAATTCAATCAGCGGCGGCAAGCTCTTTCACCTTCTTCCAATGGGAACACAGCGTGTACTGCTCGGTACCTTGCAGCTTGAGCAGCTCGGACAGGTTGCCGTCGATGCCGTCGCACACGCCCTCCTTTTTGAGGAAGCAGCGCGGCCCGAAACGGCATCCGGGTTCCAGCTCCAGCAGGTTCGGCGGGTACCCCGGAATCGCGGCGCGCTTGGAGATATCGTCGCGTAGCGAGGGCACCGCCTTGATCAGGCCCCGGCTGTATGGGTGCGCCGGGTCCAGGAACACGTCGTCCACCTTGCCGTATTCCACAATCTGCCCGGCGTACATCACCGCGATGCGGTCCACCACGGAGCCGATGATGGATACGTCGTGCGTGCAGAACACCATTGTGATGCCGCTCTCCTCGTGGATCTTGCGCAGGATGTCCAGGATGTACCACTGCGTGATCACGTCCAGCGCGGTTGTGGGCTCATCTAAGATCAGCAGCTCAGGGCTCAGCAGCAGGCTCAGCGCAATGATGACGCGCTGCTTCATGCCGCCGGAGAGCTGGTGCGGGTAACTGTCCAGCACGCGCTCCTCTAGGCGTACCTTGGCGCACAGCTCCTTTGCCCGCGCCAGCACCTGCTCCTTGCTCATGCCTGCGTTGTGCGCCGCCGCCGTTTCCCAGAAGTGATCTTTCACGCGCAGCGTAGGGTTCAGCACGTTCTGTGCCGCCTGGAACACCGTGGTGATGTCCGCCCAGCGGTACTGGTTGTATTCCTTTTCGGTCAGCTTCAAAAGGTCGATCTGCGAGCCGTCCTTGCGGTGGTAGAGGATCTGCCCCTCGGCGATGCGCCCCGGCGCGCGGATGGTGCGCAGGATGCCTGAGGCCAGCGTCGTTTTGCCGCTGCCGCTCTCGCCGATGATGCCCACGATCTCCCCGCGCATGATATCCATCGACACATGGTCCACCGCGCGCAGCGTGCCGCTGTTGGTTTTGAAATCTACAGAGAGGCCACGGATCTCAATGATCGGTTCCATATTGCCGCCCTCCCTTCCTTATGTCCGCAGCCGCGGGTTCAGCGCTTCGTCCAGCCCTGTTGCGAACAGGTAGCAGCCAAGCTGGAACAGCACGATGCACACCACCGGCGAGAGGAAATATACGATTGCGCCTGAGCCCATCATCGCACCGCTGGCGGTGAGCGCTAACTGAATCATGATGCCCCAGTGGTTGCCCTGGAACGGCACCAGCCCTAAGTACATCAGGCCCACGGCGGCCATGATGGCTTCTTTCATCATGCTGATGAAGTTGACCGCGATATACGAAATGATATTCGGGATCACGTCGTTGACAATGATATTGAAGTTGCTCATGCCCAGGATGCGGCTTGCCTCGATAAAGTCCTTGTTCTTGATGATCAGCACCTGCGAGCGGATGGCCTTCGCCAGCCCCGCCCACGCCTGGATGCTCAGCACCATGCCGAACATGAACGCGTTGTCGATGGAGATGACCATCGAGAGTACCATCGTGATGGGGAAGCTGGGGATCGTGACCATCACGTTGGTGATAAGCATCAGCACCGAATCCACCGCGCCGCCCAGCAGCCCTGAGACTACGCCCACCACACACGCGATGGTGATGGAGATGATGCCCGCAAAGAAGGCCACCAGCAGCACATCTTTCGAGCCGAGGACGAGCTGAATCAGCGTGTCCTTGCCGGAGTAGTCCGTGCCCAGCCAGTGTTCCGCCGAAGGACCCTTCAGGCGGTTGAGGTAATCGGCGGAAGGCGGCGTGAGGAACAGTGGGCCAAGTATCGCCATCGCCAGGAACAGGACCAGGATGATCAGCCCTACGCGGGACATGCCGTTGCGCCAGATGGAGGCAAAGAAGTATTTCACACCGTTTGTCTTGCGCAGCCCGGCGGTTTTCGTATTCTCTTTTTTCATCTCTGCCGCCCCCTGTCAGGATTCCCGCAGGCGCGGGTTCAGGTATTTATAAAGGAACTCGGCCAGCAGGCTGGAGAGCACCACCATCACAATAATGATGAAGAACATGCCCTGCATCAGCGGGTAGTCGCGGGCGGAAATGGCCTTGTTCAGGTAGTAGCCAACGCCTGGGTAAAAGAACATGTTCTCGATCAGCGGCGAGCCGCCGAACAGCAGCCCGAAGCTGACGGCCAGGCTCGTGACGAGCGGGAGAATCGCGTTTTTGCTCAAGTAAGTGACAAGGATGCGCCGGCTCGGCAGGCCGCGCACCTGCGCGTAGGTGATATAGTCCTCGCCCAGCACACTCAGGGAGTTGGCCTTCATCGAAAGCACCCACCCGGCCACCGTCGTGAGGAAGTAGGTGAGCACCGGCAGGAACGAGTGGTACAGAACGTCGCGGATGAACGGCCCGTTGAAACCGGGTGTGACGCTGGTGCTGTATGCTCCGCGCGCCGGGAACGCCCCCAGCGTTACCGAGAAGAAGAACACAAGCAGGTAGCCCACGACGTAGTTTGGGATGGCCCCGAAGATGGATTGATAGCCAATCAGAACGGCGTTCAGCAGCTTGCTGCGCCGCCACGCTATGTAGATGCCCAGCAGCACCCCGATCGTGAACGACACCAGCAGCGACAGGCTGACAACCAGCAGCGTCCACGGCAGCGCGCCGCCCACCACGGAAACAACGCTTTTCTGGTAGGTCATGCTGTCGCCCAAATTCCCAGTGACAATGCCCTTGACATAGTTGGCGTACCGCTGTAGCAGCGGCATGTCCGGGTCATAATTCAGAATCGCCTTTGCGCGGTCATAGGCGATCTGATACTGCACGTTCTCGCGCTTTACAATGTCGGTAGCCATAAGGTCCACCGGGTCGCCTGGCATCGCCTGGATAATGAAAAACATGGCGGTCAGCGCGATGAAAATTGTAAAAAGCGAAAGGCAGAGCTTTTTCACCATCTCCGTTCACACCCTTTCCTGTTTGAACATTTGTTTTGAAACAAAGTGTTACCGAAAGGATAATATTTTTGAAATAAAATGTCAATACAAAATTCAAAATTTACAAAAGTTTGTGGGAAATGAAGATTTTTCAACGGGAAATTGTTCTCTTTTCACAAAAAATATCCTAAACAGGTGTTTTATATTGACGAAAAGGCGGTTTTGTGCCAAACTTATGCAAGAGGAACTTATGCCGGACATTGAAATTTTATTTTAGATAGGAATGGTATAGTATGGCTTTTTATGGAAAATTTTTCCTTCTCGCGCCTGACCCTGACGCAATATACGGGGGGGGGGTATCATACCGGAAGACCCAGATCCCCAAGGGAAGAAGGTACGGCGCATGAACCGGCTTGAGCTGCGGGCCAGGAGCATTTACCCGGAGATAAGCCACTCGGAACAGCTTGCGGCGGAATATTTTGTGAAGAACCAGGAGCATATTTTCCAGCATCCCCTTTCGGTGTTGGCGAAGCTCTCAGGAACAAGCCAGGGGGCGTGGGTACGCTTTTGCAAGTCGATGGGGTATTCCGGCATGAAGGAGCTGAAAAAAGCCTTTTTCGATGAAATCAACCGCGTGACAGACGAGGACGGCATCACCCAGCGGCCTTTCCTGGATGTGCAGGATTTTTCCTCCATAGAGGAAATCGCGGAGGTAGTGGGCAGCAGCTGCATGGAGGCCATCCGCATGACGCGCCGCCTGTTCGACGCCCAGACGATGGAGCGGGCGGCGGACGCGATCATCCATGCGTCCTCGGTGCGTCTGTACGGCGTGGGGGCGTCCGGCACAGTGGCGGCGGATCTGTACCAGAAGCTGCTGCGCATGGGCTACCATGTAAATTATTCCCCCGATTTCCACGTTGCCTTTACCTATCTCATCACCGCATCCCGGCAGGACGTGGCCGTACTCGTCTCCAATTCCGGAGAAACGCCCGAGATCCTCACCGCGGCAGACCTGCTGCGCAAGGGCGGCGCGACGGTCATCGGTATCACCAAGCACATGCCCAACTCGCTGATTGCCAAATGTGACTATGTGCTGTATATGGATTCGCCCGAGGTGGTCGACCGCAGCGGCGCGGTAAGCTCACGCGTGGCGCAGATGCTCCTGACGGATATCCTGTTCATCACCATCGCGAACCGCGACTACGCCCGTATCTCTGTCAATCTCAGCCGCGGCAATTCCGTGATGAAAGCCGCCGCCGAAAAACGCCGCCGCTCCCGCACCCCGCCAGCCCCCGTGGAGTGAGCGCCGCCGCTGGGCGCCGCCCGGACCTGCCAAAGGGCGCTGCCCTTTGGAATCCTGCCAGAGGCGCTGCCTCTGGACTCCGCCAAAGGGACGCAGTCCCTTTGGAATCCCATCATGATACCGATTCCCGCGGGTTTGGGCCTGCGGCAGAGCAGAAAGGATGGAAACAAAATGGTACAATATGGAATTGACCGCATAGAGGAATATCGCGGCCTTTTGTCGGAAGGGCGTGTCGCGCTTGTCACGTCCGTCACGGGGCGCAGCAGCGGCAACGTGTCCACGATCGACCTGCTGAACGGCGCGTGCAAGCTCACTGCGCTGCTCGGCCCGGAACACGGCGTGCGGGGTGATCAGGCCGCCGGTGCGCTGACGGAGGATTACACCGACCCCGCCACAGGACTGCCGGTGTTCAGCCTGTACAGCGATGCGGGAAAACGCCTGCGCCCGGAGATGCTGGACGCGTTCGATACACTGGTGTATGATATCCAGGACGTGGGCCTGCGGTTTTACACGTTCCTCTCCACGCTGTGCTATATGGTGGAGGACTGCGCCGCCGCCGACAAGCGCCTGATTGTGCTGGACCGTCCCGATCCGCTGGGCGGCGCTGTCGTGGAGGGCGGGGTGCTGCAAATGGAATACAGCAGTTTTGTAGGCTGCCGTCCTGTGCCCGCGCGCTACGGGCTGACGGCGGGGGAATTTGCCCGTATGGTGAATGAGAAGGAGCAGCTTCACTGCGACCTGCATGTTGTGCCCTGCGGCGGCTGGCGCGGCGAGCCGTTCCCGGCGTGGGGGCAGATCTGGCAGATGCCCAGCCTGGGCCTGCCGACGTTCGAGGGGGCGGCGCTGTACGCGGGCACCTGTATATTTGAGGGCACGGCGATGTCGGAAGGGCGCGGCACGGCGGCCCCGTTCCGCATCATCGGCGCGCCGGGCGTGGACAGTGAGCGGATGGTGCGTGCATTTACCGCGCTGAAACTGCCGGGCGTGGCGGCTACGCCGGTGTATTTTGTGCCTACTGCCTCCAAACACCAGGGGGAGAACTGCGGCGGCCTGATGCTGCATGTAACGGATTTCTCCGCCCTGCGCCCCGTGGCTCTGGGCGTGGAGCTGCTGGCGCTGTTCCAGAAGCTCTACCCGGAGCAGAGCGCGTTCCTGCCCGCCGTCAAAGAGGGCGGACGCCCGTTTGTCTCGCTGCTGACGGGCTGCGGCGATTTCGTGCCCGGATGGGATAAAGACGCGATCCTCGCGCGCTGGCAGGCGGAGAGCGCCGCGTTCGCGCGGGAGAAAGCGGCGTATCATCTATATGAGCGCACAGTGTGAAAAACGCAGAGAAAAGGGGAGTACGCTGGATGGCGTACTCCCTGATTGTTTTTGGATGCAGGGGCGCGGCGGGAAGCGTTCTCAGAGGCGCTGCCTCTGGACTCTGCCAAAGGGGCGCAGCCCCTTTGGAAACCCATCCTGTTCCAAGATGGATTCCCTGGTGGGGGATTTTGGCTACGCCTCTATCATACGCCCAAAGGCCGAAAAGCGGTGCGAGACAATTTTCCGATAAGGCCGGTCGTACCCGGCGTGCGTGACCTGGGCGGAGACGCTGCCATCGGGGCGCACCGTGAGGGCGTATTCGTGGTAAGCGCCGTCCTGATAGGCGAAATCCTCCCCGCTGTCCAGATAGTGCGTCCATGTGCCCTCGCCGGGGAATACCTCTAAATACAGCACGTCTTCGGCTTTTTCGCCCACATAGGAGCATTCCGGCCACACTGGCAGCGCGCTGCCCGCCAGCACATACAGCGGGCACACATCCAGCGGCGCGTCCCGCAGGAACCAGCCCCCGCCTGTATGCTTTTCCCCCGTCCAGTAATCGTACCACTCGCCCTCAGGCAAATATACCATCCGCTTGCTGACGCCAGGGTCCACCACAGGGGCCACAAGCAGGCGGCGGCCGATCATGAATTCATCGTTGCAGGTGCGGGCCGTCTCGTCATCCTCATAGCACAGCACCAGCGGGCGCAGGATGGGCAGGCCCGTGCATGCCTCCTCGCGGAACAGATCATAGAACAGCGGCAGCAGATGATAGCGCAGTTTCACATATTTCCGGTAGATATCCAGCACGCGTTTCCCGAACTGCCACGGCTCCTGCCGCCGCGTGCCGAGGGCGGAATGGTTGCGGAAAAGCGGGGAGAAGCATCCCACCTGCACCCACCGTGCAAGCAGCTCCGGCGTGGCGTCGGAACCAAAGCCGCCCACGTCTGTACCTACAAACGGCATGCCGGAAAGCCCTAAGTTGCAAAGTTGCGGAATCGCCATACGCAGATGGCACCAGATACTGTGGTTGTCGCCCGTCCAGGCGGTGGCATACCGCTGGCTGCCCGCATAGCAGGCGCGCGTGATGACGAACGGGCGGCGTCCGTCGGCGGCTTTCAGGCCCTCATAGGTGGCCCGCGCCATCAGATGGCCGTATACGTTGTGCATTTCTGCATGCGGCGCGGGTGCGTCCTCGTCGGTGAACTGTACGTCGTCCGGCAGGGGGCCGTTGAAGCTGGCCGGCTCGTTCATATCGTTCCAGACGCCACGCACGCCCATCTGTGTCAGGATGCGCTGTTGTTCGGCCCACCAGGCGCGCACCTCCGGCTTGCCGAAATCCGGGAACACCGCCGCGCCCGGCCAGACGGCGTTGACGTAGACTTCGCCCTCCGGGGTTTTGGCGAAATAGCCGCCCGCCATGCCCTCGTCATACATGAAATACCCTTCGTCCTGCTTTACGCCGGGGTCGATGATTGTCACAGGCTTAAAGCCCCGCCCAGCGAGGCTTTGCAAAAAGGCGCGGGGGTCGCCGTGGTATTTTTTGCCGTCCCAGGTGAACACGCGGAAGCCGTCCATATAGTCGATATCAAAGTGGATGGCGTCACAGGGGATATCGAGCGCGCGCAGTTTGCCCGCGACCTCCTCCATATCTTCCTGCGTGACATAGCCCCAGCGCGACTGGTGATAGCCCAATGTCCACTTCTGCGGCAGCGGGTGCCTGCCCGTAAGCCAGGTGTAGCGCGAGACGATTTCTTCCATGCTGTCCCCGGCGAGGTAGTAATAATCGAGCGCGCCGCCCTCCGCGCGGAAAAAGTAGTACAGATCCGATTCCTGCCCCATGTTGAACGTGCTTTTACAGGTGTTGTCAAACAGGATGCCGTACACGTCCCGGCCCGCCAGCGCGATGAAAAAGGGGATGCTTTTATACAGCGCCTGAAAACTGTCTACCTGCGGTTTGGGGTCGTCGGTGTTCCACATGGTATATTCATAGCCGCGTTTGTCCAGAAAGCCAGTCTTGTCGCCCAGACCGTAGAAATGGGCGTCGGCGGGCATTTCCTTCACCACCTGTACGCACGCGGGCGACGGCGCGGCGGGCAGATCATGTCCCTCCGCCGCCAGGAGCGCCAGGCTCCCTTCGCTGGCGCGTGGCAACGGTTTCCGTTCCCCGCGCCAGTCCGTACAGACGGCGCGGCCCTCACTGTTGAAAAAATCGACGAAAAAGCCGTCTGTGACGCACGCGGCGGCAAGGCCGGTGCCGATCCACAGCCCCGACGCGTTCCGCTCCACCATCACATGCGCCCGCGCGGGCTTTTTCTGGATAACGGCATGGGAGCGCGCCATCCCGTCCGGCGCCCCGCAAGACACCCGGAAGATCAGGGGAGAGACTACATCTATGCGCGCCTGTACGCCCTCAAAATCGAGATAGACCGTCTGTCCATCCTGTACAAAGCCTGTCAGCTTGCCGAAGTTCATAAAAAATCTGTCCTTTCAAGGGAAAAGTGCTTTCGGGAGTATCCAAACCGCAGAGATTGATTTCCGTGTATTTCCCTGCCCTGTGGACGGAGGAATACACAAAATCTTTCTGTATCCCTTAGCCAGCGGGGCGGGAAATATGCGGAAAATCAGTTTTCGACGCTCCAATCGGCGATATGGCAACGGGATAAAAAGTCGGTCAACAGGTCCATCGGGTCGCCCGTATAGGTGTCCCGGCAGGAGACTTCCACGGCGGCGGCGCATTGGCTGTCATATACGCCGAACGCCGCCGCGCCGCCGGTATAGGGGTTTGTCTCGGAATCATAGGTGCAGGCCAGCAGGGTGTATTCCTGGCCGTTGAAAGTCTCGGTGCGCGTCTCGGACACATGGTACTGCTCCTGTGCCATTTCCAGCCACTCCGCCGCGCTCTTTTCGGCTCCGCCGTCCTCGCGGAAGCCCGCCAGCAGCAGGTTGATCTGGGCGTCGTAAATAGAAACCTCGTTGCCCTCCTTGTTGGTGTACGGCTCAGGCTCCCCAATGGACCAGGTGGCGTAATACATCCCCTGGGAGGCAAGCGCCTCATTGTTGTCCCGCAGGGTGAGCGTGTCGGGGGTGTCCACGCCGACGGTGTTCCCGACTGTCACCCAGCTTTCCTCCCACTTCGAGCCGTCCAGCGCCTTTTCCGGCGGCTGCGCGGCCCCGCAGCCGGTGAGCAGTACGCAGGCGGCCAGGAGGGCTAAAAGCAATTTTTTCAAGAGTGTTCATCCTTTCCTTTTGATTGCATGCGGATATCTTCTCCCGCACTGGCATAGGCCGCGGAAATATTCCCGTGTATTCCCTCGTCCGTAGAGAGAGGCACGCAAAATATTTCGCGCGTCAGATCGTCCTGTCGATGCGGTCGATCTCGTCGAGCAGGCCGTCTAACATTTTTTGCAAGGCGTCGCGGTCCACTTGCAGAGGGCTGGCGGAGAGTTCCGCTAAAAAGAGCATTTCATGCAGGATATGGTCGATCTTGTCCAGCGCCGCATTGAGCGCACGCAGGGATTGAAGATCGGGTATGGGGAAGTCGTCCCCCAAAGGGTCGATCAAGGGCAATTCAGGCATTCGTCGTACCTCTCCTTCGGGTATTGCCGCCTCTCCGGCTGTGGGGAAAGGCGGGCGGGCGTTTTTTCATAAGCGGCAGGGGCTTTTGTATTGCCTATTTAACATTACAGCAAAAGGCCGGAATTGTAAAGTGTTTTCCCCGTTTTTTGCCGCTATTTTCTGCGGGGGCATCCAAGAAGTGTTTGTGGAAGTACCCGCATCGCGGAGCCATTGCCGTGTATTTCCCCGCCTGTAGGGCGGGGAAATACACAAAAACTTCCGTTTTGGACACTCCCGTGTTTGTATCCCTCTTGCCAAGCGCCGGGAAATCGGGTATGATAGAGGGCGCATGAACCAAAAGGGTATGAAAAAAGGAGTATATGGCATGGGTGCAACTTTGCGAAAATATGTATGGGTATTCATTATTTCCATGGTGCCGGTGGTGGAACTGCGCGGCGCGGTGCCAATCGGCGTGGGGATGGGACTGCCGCTGCTTCCCACCTATATCGTCTCGGTACTGGGGAATATGCTGCCTGTCCCCATCATCCTGCTGTTTGCCAAACGCATCCTCCTGTGGTGTACGGGATGGCCGGGCGTTCTGGGGCGCATGTTCGGGTGGATCTACAACAAGGGCCTGCGCGCCGGGGAGACGCTGCAAAAAAAATCCGGGAAGGGCATCTACTGGGCGCTGTTCCTCTTTGTAGCTATCCCCGTGCCGGGCACCGGCGCGTGGACGGGGTGCCTGGCCTCGACGCTCCTGGACCTGAAATTCTGGCCGAGCGTGCTGGCCGTGCTGTGCGGCGTTCTGACGGCGGGGCTGATTATGGGCATGGCCGCGGCAGGGCTTTTAGGCGCGCTGGGAATGGTACTGGGCGCGTGAAGCCGGAACAAGGTGGGTTTCCAAAGGGGCTGCGCCCCTTTGGCGGAGTCCAGAGGCAGCGCCTCTGGCAGGTCCGGGCAGCGCCCGGCAGGATTCCAAAGGGCAGCGCCCTTTGGGCGGGCGGGGAAGCCGGGGCGGTTTTCCCGCTTTGTGTATCCTGGAAAAATTTTTTTGAAGAAAATATGTTTCTTTTGAAGAAAAGTGCTCTGCTGCGGCGTTTCATGGGTGTGGGATAAAAAATGGCGGCAAGGGTGGTGACGCGGCGCTGACGAACGACGAATTTACGCAGCTCATGCAGCGGTATGAGCGGCTTGTGTACACCATCTGTTACCAGCTTGTGCATGACAGTGCGCTGGCCGAGGACCTCACGCAGGAGACATTCCTTGCCGCCTACACCCACCGTGAGGACTGCCCGGCCGAACACTACAAGCCGTGGCTCGCCCGCATTGCAGCCAATAAGGCGCGCGACCATTTGAAAAGCGCCTACCATCGCCGTGTACGCGCCGCGGAAGACGACACCCTTGCCGTCTTTCCCACCTTATACACCGAACCGCCGCCGGAGGAGCTTGTACTCACGCGCGACGAGGCCGCCCGCGCGAGGGACGCGATTCTTGCTTTGAAAGAGCCGTACCACAAGGCCGCTGTGCTGTTTTTCTTAGAGGAAAAGAGCGTGGCAGAGGTGGCAAAGGCGCTGGGGAGGCCAGTAAAGACCGTACATACACAACTATTCCGCGCCCGGCAGCTTTTGCAGCGCGCGGTGAAAGGGGGGTAAACGGGATATGGAATTATACAGGACGGAACCACAGCCCTCCGGGGGCCAGCCCGCCCTTGCGCTGAAACCGCTTGGCGGGCTGGATGAAGAAGCATGGGAGGCGGAGCCTTCGCAGCCGCAAAACGCGTGGGAGCTGTTCCGGGCCGACGGCCATTTGACGGATGAGGGGCTTGCCGCCCTGATAGACGGCACACTCGACGAGATGGGGCGTTTAGAGGCGAGCGAACACCTGAGCTTCTGCGACAACTGTCTGACGCGCTATACAGGCCTGCTCACCGACGACATACTCCTCACGCCCGCCGCGCCGGTGGCGGACAGCGTGTGCCGGCGCGTGCGCCAGCGCAATCTGCGTGTGGTGCGCGGCCGCACGGTGCGCGCAGTCGCGGCGGCGGTGCTGGCACTGGGCCTGTGGAGTACCGGGGTGTTTACAAACCTTGTCCCCTCACGGGACGACCCGCGCAGCCCGCAGCCTGTGCGCCAGCCGTTCAACGCCTCAGCATATGTCAATGGGCTGTTCCGGTCTGCGGGCGATTCCATCAGCAGCACCATTGACGAATGGCTCGGCCAGGTGTTCCCTGCGCCCGCGGAGGTATAGCGGCCCTATCCGCAGAGACAGTTCCGTGTATTTCCGCACTACAGGCGGGAAATATACAAAACCCTATGCGGGCGGCGCGTGTGCGGCGTCCCCGCAGCATTCAGAGTAGGAGAAATACCATGCAGCGGAAAAGTGGATTCCTTACCTTTATTTTTGCGTGTTTCCCTGGGATGGGGCAAATGTATCTTGGCTATATGCGGCGCGGCATTTCGCTGATGACGCTGTTTTTCGGCATCATTTTCATAGCGGCGTTTTTCAGCTTTGGCCTGCTGTGCGTACTGCTGCCCGTCATCTGGGCGTATGCGTTTTTCGATACGTTCCATCTGCGCAGCCAGACGGCGGAGCAGGTGTTCGATAACCCCGACAGGTTCATTATCTCGCCGGACGTATTTTTCGGTCGGGACTGGCGGCGGCTTGTCGCGAAGCGGCACACGCTGTTCGGCGGGCTGCTGATTTTCTTAGGCATTTATGTGCTGTACAACACGTTCCTGCGCGGCGTGCTGTGGGACCTGTACTATACGCTGCACATGACATGGCTGGGCAATCTGTTAGACAGCATGCCGACGCTGATTGTAGCGGTACTGATTATCCTGTTGGGCGTCTATCTGGTGCGCGGGCAGGGCTTTGCCGAAGCCGACGACGAGGACGACTACACCGCGTTCCAGGGGGGTGATCCGGGTGACGAATGATGCGGAAAAGTTCGGCATGCCGGAGGCACCCGCCGCGCCGGTGCTGGAGCTGCCGGAGGCACCGGACATAGACGTGCCCGAAGCGGCGGAACCGGTTGAAGCAGCCCCCGCCGCGCCGGAAGCTCCCGCGCCCGCGCCGCGCAAGGCGCGCAAAGCCCCGGAGCCGCCGCGCAAAGTGCGCCGTGTGGGCACCAGCACGATGGGCGTCCTGCTGATCCTGGTCGGCATTACGGTATGCCTTGCCCTGATGCGCCCCGGCATAGACCTCACGCTGTTTTTGCGGCTCTCGCCGCTGGTACTGGTGGCTTTGGGCGTGGAAGTGTTGATTGCCGCGCGGCAGAAGGAAGTGCGCCTCAAGTACGATTTCGCCTCCATGATTATCTGTTTCCTGCTGGTGGTGATGGTGCTGGGAGCCTCCTGCGTGCCCATACTTTACGCCACCGAAGGCCCGCCGCGTACAGCGGCGGAGAGGGTAGTGGAGCAGTCGCTCTCGGACGCGACATTCGCGCAGCTAAAGAGCAGCAAAGACGTAGCGAACGTATCCTATCACATATCCCTGAACCTGTCCGCTTCCCGCACCGCCGACCAGATAAAAACCCCGGATGATTTGCTGCCCAGTGATTCCGTCTATGTCGATGTACAGCTTTCCGGCCCTTACGCAGATGAGGCGGCGTTTGCGGCGGCATGCAGGCCGGTCATTGAAGCGGTGCTGGCGACAGGTGTGCATGACCCAAGGATGAATATCCGCACCCAGGAACTTTCCAGCACGACCGACCCCCACTACATGCTTTCTCTCGACGGCCCGTATCAGTTGGCGATGGACGCGGAGGGTCTGGTGCGCCAGGTAGAAAAGAGCGTCTATGTGCCCGACGCCCGCGCCTATATGACCCCCGAAGACCAGCGCGCCTGGGAAGAACGGGAGAGCTGGGACAATCATCAACAGGAATTGGATGAGATGCAGCGCCAGGCCGAGGAAATGGAGATGCGCGCCGCCGAAGCCGAGGAACGCGCCGCCGAGGCCGAAGCGCGCGCGGCGGCCCTCGAAGAACAGTTGAACAGCGTCACCGCCGCCCTGGACGAAGCCGAACAGCAGCTTCTTTCCATGCAGGAGCCATAAGCCAGTCCCCAAAGGGCGCTGCCCTTTGGAATCCTGCCAGAGGCTCTGCCTCTGGACTCCGCCAAAGGGGCACAGCCCCTTTGGAAACCCATCTTGTTCCAATCCCGATAGCCAATCTTATAGCAGAAACCGGGACGCCCGTCTGACAGTTCAGCGGGCGTCCCGGATTTTTTATATTTATGCGGATTTTTCCCGTCAGTCCTCCGCTGCTTCTTTCAGCGCCAGGAACCAGAAGACAAGCCCCGCGCCTGTCAGAAGGTGCCCGATGCCTGCGATGCCGGAAACAGCGGCGTCGGCACCGGTGGAGAGCGGGGTGTCCAGCACTTGCAGCACCCCGCGCACCAGGAGCATGGCGGCGGAAAGCACAACGCCTAAGTTATACACAGGTAGGAAGGCGCGGAACAGTTTGCTTTGTTCCAGCGGGCAGGCGCGCGCAAATAGCGCCGTGAGCAGGAACATAACCATACCAAGCATAAACAGGTGGGTGTGTACGCAGCGGAGCGTAGTCGGCCCGGTGTAGTCGCTGAATTTGGTGAACTCGCGGAAGAACACGCCACCCGCCATAGCGGCGGCGGCATAAATAAAGGCGATATGTACATATTTTTTCATTCAGCATCCTCCTCTTTTTTATAAATAATTATACAAAACGGATTGGGCCAAAATGCAATTTTGGCCCTGTTAACGTTTCCGTCCACCCTTTTCACTGCGCCCGCAGGCGCGTCCATGCGGGCAACCGCCGCGCAGCGGCGGCTCTTAGCGAGTCGGAAAGGGTGGCGGAGTCCAGAGGGTGGCAGCCCTCTGGGGGCAGTTTCCGCCAAGGTGATTGACGGGACACGCATTTTACTGTATTATATGCGTATAGGCTTGAAGATAGCAGGGAATGGACTACACGAAAGGACATCCTATCATTTCCCCGCCTGGAGGGCAGGGAAATAAAGAAAAGAGATGACAGCAGTATGGATGAAAAAGACCAGCGCATTTGCATTGTTGGCGCGGGGCCTGCGGGGTTGAGCGCGGCGATGTATCTGGAACAGAAAGGGTACACGAATTACACCATTTACGAACAGAGCGGCCGGGTGGGCGGCAGGGCTTTTTCCCCTGTGATGAAGCTGCCGGACGGGACACAGCGTACCTTTGAAATGGGCGCGTCCCGGAGCTTTGGCCCGTCGCCCGCGCTGCGGGAGTGCGAAATGTTCGGCGGCGTTGGGCACGAGGACGGCCCTGTGACGTCATGGCGCGCGGTAAAGGAAAACGGCACCGAACCGCGTCAGCCGCTGTTTGCCAAACGGAAAAATGCCGCGAAGATCAACAAACTGGTGCAGGTGGTCGGAGCGAAGTACAAAGGGTACAATGTCACCGGGCACCGGGGCGCGGCGCAGGGACGGTATGAGGGGCTGGCTGCGCCGGATGGCAGGCTGGAACGGGCGCGGGGCGTCAACCCGAACCTGAAGGACCTAACTTTGCCGTTCGCCGAATTTCTCAAACGGAACGACTGTGAGGAATCCGGGGAGTTCTGGCGGAACCTGTTTACGGCGTCCGGCAGGGGTTATTTTGACGAAATTCCAGCGGCCTATGTGCTGAAAACATTGAACGCCCCCGCTGTACAGCAATATTACGCCGGGGGCGGCGTGTGGACGTGGAAGGACGGCGCGCAGTCGATCTGGGAGAACGTCAACCGGCGGTTGCAGAACCCGGCGCATCTGAACAGCGAGGTCGTGAATATCGACCGCAAAGATTTGAACGTGTTCGTCACCGTGAACGGCAGGGCGGAGGCGTTTGACAAGCTCATCATTTGTACGCCGCTGCATACTTTCCTGGGCTACGGCAACCCGCGCCCCGACGAGGAGGCGCTGTTCAGCAAAATTTTGTACAAGGTCTGCCTCACGGCGGCGGTGCGTGTTTCCGCCAGCCGCATGCCCGCGTCCTCGTATGTATTTTCAGAACACGGCGCGCCGGAGACGTGCGGGCGTCTGCTGGCGCTGGAACGCCGCTGGCCCGACGCGCCCGGACAGCCGCTCCTTGCCCGCGCGCTGTGCAGCCGCGACAACGCGCCCGGCGTATCGCTCCAGCAGGCGCGCGACGCGATGCTGCGGGATATCGCCGCCTGCGGATGCCCGGTGGAGGGTGTGGAAAGCGTACAGGATCAGGTCTGCTTTGCGCACATTTCCCCCGCCGATTACGCCGCGGGCTGGTACGACGAGGTGGAGGCCCTGCAAGGCTGGGACAATACCTATTATGCGGGCGAGATCATGGCCTGCGGCAGCATGGAGGCCGTAGCCGCCTACAGCCGGGAACTGGTGGAGCGCTTCTTTTAAGTACATAAGAATTTCCCTGTTTCCCCGCCCTTCGGGCGGGGAAACAATCATTTGTTTTCACCATAAAAAGGCTCGCCAAGGGTACACGCTAAGGAGCTTTTGTATCTTCCCCGCCCTGCGGACAGGGAAGATACGAAGATACCCCGTGCGGCGCGTACCCTCGACGGGCCTTTTCCTTTTTGGAGCAGGATGGGTTTCCAAAGGGGCTGCGCCCCTTTGGCGGAGTCCAGAGGCAGCGCCTCTGGGCAGGTCCGGGCAGCAGCCCGGCGGGGTTCAGGCGGTGCGTTTATGCACAGGCACGCGGATGAGCAGGCTGACGATGCGCGGGCCGGCGACGTGTTCAACTGTGACGTGCAGGTCCCCATACTCGAAACTTTCGCCTGCCGCCGGGATATGTTCCAGGCATTCCAGCGCCCAGCCGCCCGCGCTGGAAAAATCGCCCTTCAGGTCCGGGCGCGGCAGTTCCAGCGCGTCAAAGAGGTCGTCTACATTGACGTCGGCGTCTACGCGGTACTGCCCCTCGCCGATTTTTTTGAGCAGCGTTTTTACTTTGTCTGTCTCGTCGAAGATTTCGCCCACCAGTTCTTCCAAAATATCTTCCATTGTCACAAGGCCCAGCGTGCCGCCGTATTCGTCGGTGACAATCGCCATCTGCTGGTTCTCGCGGCGGAACTCCGCCAGCAGCTCGTTGATGTGCTTCTGCCAGTACACCACCGGCACTTCCCGGCACAGCGTGCGCGCGTTAATCTGCTCATGCCGGGCCTGGCATACAAGCACGTCGCGGCTGTGCAGCATGCCGATAATGTGGTCGAGGCCGCCGTCGCATACGGGCAGGCGGCTGTGGCTGCTGGTGAGGAAGGTGTGCAGGATTTCCTCCGCTGGGGCGTCGGCCTCAATGGCGATGATGTCCACGCGCGGCACAAGGATCTCCTGCACGGTGATGTTGTCAAATTCAATGGCGCTCTGGATGATATTCGTCTCCTGCTCGCTCAGAACGCCCTGTTCCTCCACCGTGTCGATAAACGTTTTCAATTCATCTTCCGTGACGCTGGGGGCGGCCCCATCCTTTTTGCGGAAAGGCTTGCGCATCTGCACAAACAGCCAGACAAACGGGGAAAGCACGATGCGGATGGCCTGGAGCGGCGCGCGGACAGCTATGCTAATGGCCTCCGGGTTTTCCTTCGCAAAGCTCTTGGGCATAATCTCGCCGAAGATCAGGACAAGCAGCGTGAGTACGACAGTGGCGACAAGCGGCCCGTAGACAGGCCCAAGCAGCGCGGTAGCTACGATGGTAGCCAGCGAGGAAGCCGTGAGGTTGACGACGTTGTTGCCAATGAGAATCGCGGAGAGCATGCCGTCGAAGTCGTTCAGTTGGCGCAGTACGCCCGCCGCCTTTTTGTCGCCGCCCTCCGCGCGTGCGCGCAGGCGCAGGGTGTTGACGGAGGAGAGCGCCGTTTCACTGGCCGAAAAGAAAGCCGAGAGCAGCAGCAAAAGAAAAAGAACTACATATAGTCGGGGGTCAGGGGCGTCCAAAAATCATCACATGCCTTTCTTTGTATAGTTGTGGTGAATATACTATACCAAGAATGTGAAAAAAATGCAAGCCCGCGGATACCACAACTGGGAACGATCTCTTTTGTGCAAAAAGGCGAGGGCCGCCGCAATCCCCGCGGCAGCCCTGTATGGTTTTCATGGGTATCCCGTCAGCGCGCGAACGCGGGCGTGTCGGGGCGTATCGCAGGTTTCGGCGCCTGCGGCAGGGTCAGGTATGCGACCTTCCTCATACAAGCATCAGCCCAAGGCCCCCCGCAATGGCGATGAGGAACGCCGGGTCGGTCAGCACGTCCGAGCCTGTCGCAAGCCCCGCAATCGTGCCGAGCGCGAACACCAGATTGATAGACTTGCGGCACCGGCCAAAGTAATCCATGCCGGCAAGCTCCGCGATTTCCTCCGCGCTCAGCAGCCCGTCGTCGCGCAGGCGCAGCGTATGTTCCCGCACCGCAAGCAGGAAATCCGCTGTGATGGCGGTATAGCCCGCGTTGTGCAGGATGGCGACCGCGCCATCAACGTCGTTTTGTTTGCGCAGCTTCGCTACCAACGGCGCGTTCAGCGCCGAACGGACAAGCGCGTGGATCAGTTCGTATTCCGCTTGGGAGAAGATAATATCATGCATTTTCAGCTTCCGGGCGCAGTCGTCAAAATTTTCCGCGCACAGGATGGCGAGCATCCCGTCCCAATCCTGCGAAAGGGCCAGCAGGCGGTAGCTCTGTGTGAGCGCTTCTTCCGAAATGTTGGAAATGCCCGCCGTATGCAGCACCCGTTTGAGGTCATGGGGCGAGGACGCGGCGGCAACGGCGGCGATCAGGCCCTTGGCAGCCATAAAGCTCTCCGGCATCCCGGCGTCCCGCGCGGCGGCTGTAGCCTCCGCCTCTTTTGCGGCCAGGTACTCGGCCTCCGCGTCAGTCTGGCACGACATCTTTTCAGCATAATAATAGGCGTTGGGGTCGCCCGCTATCTGCATAGCTGTCGCCGCAAAGAGCAGCGAGGGATCATAGGCCGCTTTTTCCACCAGCCCTTCCTCCACCAGCCAGCGCGCCATATCGCTTAGCGTCTCAGCATACGGGCGCGTGCGGTAGCCCAGCTCACGTTCTGCCTTGGAGTAATCGAACGTATTGTTGCGGTCGAGGTTATAGACGGAAAAATTTGTCATGAGCGGCTTTTTCACGGTTGCGGCGGCCTGCTTTTCCATCTGCGCGGCCAGGTGGTACGCGAGGGAAATCGGCACATAGAACAGCGGCGTTTTGCAGCCACTTGCGTCGTGCAGCATGCTGCATACTTCCTTCAGCGTGACTTCCTTATTGGCGAGAATATAACATTCACCCTTTTTCCCCTTGTCCGCCGCCGCGATGCAGCCGTGGGCGAGGTCGCGCACGTCGCACAGGTTGAACGAACCGGCCATGCCCACAGACATCTTGCCGTTCATAATCTCGATCACGGTCCCGGTCGTCTCGCCGATGGCGTAGTCTTTCGGCCCCAGGATGCCGCTGGGGTGGACGATGCAGGCGTTCAGCCCGCGCGTGCGGCAGGCATCCAGCACGGCCTGGGAGGCCAGCGCTTTCGACTGGCTGTAGCAGCCCACCTGTGTTTTCTCATCGATCGGCGTGAAGCTGTCCGCCTCGGCGATGGGCGTACCCTTCGGCAGTTCCTTGATTGCGCCCGTGGAGCTGACATACACCATCTTTTTGCATTCCGGGTGCGCGAGGCAGGCGTTAATCATATTCTTCGTGCCGCCGACGTTCACATCCATCAGCTTTTGATTGTATGCCGCGTTGGTGCTTACCATGCTGGCGCAGTGGATGACGACTGTTTCTGTGTCTTCGGGTACGGTGAAAAACTGTTTTAGCGACGCGGCGTCGCACAAATCGCCCCAGACGATCTCCACCGCCTCCGGGACGTACTTCGCCGATTTGTCCCCATTCAGTACCAGTGCGCGCACCTGCTCGCCGCGCTCCAACAGCTCGTCGCACACATGGCTGCCCAAAAAGCCCGCTGCGCCCGTCACTAAGTAGATTGTATGTTCCATCGTTCATTTCCTCCCGGTATTACCGGAGCGCCTTTGTGCCCCGGCTTTGATTTGTCCCTATCATACCGCACCTCTGTTTGCGCTTCGTTTGAGAAATGTTTATGAAATATTAAACGGTGGTTTTTTCCTGTAGCGCCGCCGCTTTTTCCCCCTATCGTGATACAGTGCGCGGTAAAGTGACGCCCCGCCCTGCCAAATTAACAATTCTGAAACAAAACACAAACAAAAACCAGACAAAAGGGCGCTATACTGTTAAAAATATTTCCGTTGAAATCACATCAGCACGAGGAGAACAGGCTATGATTCATATTTTAGTGGTAGATGACGACAAAGCCCTCTGCCGCACCGTCTGCACCTATCTGAACGACTGCGGCTTTGCGGCGAAACCGGCATACAGCGTTCAGGAAGCCTATGAGGAGATGTATAACACACTGTATAATCTGATTATCTCCGACATCATGATGCCCGGCGTTGACGGCTTCGCGTTTGCCGAAAGCGTCCGGCGGGCCAATCAGCATATCCCCATCTTATTCACCTCCGCGCGCGACGACCTGCCCGCGAAGCAGAAGGGGTTCCGCATTGGCATTGACGACTATATGGTGAAGCCATTAGAGTTAGCCGAGCTTGAAATGCGGGTACGGGCGCTTTTGCGCAGGGCCAATATCGAGGCCGACCGACGCCTGACCGTCGGAAACCTGACGATGGACGCCGACGCGGTGAGCGCCCGGCTCAGCGGGGAGGAAATCGCCGTCACCACGCGGGAATTCAATATCCTGTATAAGCTGCTTTCCTACCCTAACAAGACCTTCTCCCGCGCGCAGTTGATGGATGAGTTCTGGGGCATGGAGAGTGAAACGAGCCTGCGCGCCGTCGACGTATACATCACAAAGCTGCGCGATAAATTTTCCGCCTGCGACGGGTTTGAAATACGCACTGTGCGGGGGTTGGGTTACAAGGCGGTGCTGAAATGAACAGGCCGCGCCGCTGGCAAAAACGAAAAACGCTTCTGCCCCAGTCGTTCCAGTGGCTGTATTTTTTCATGCTGCTGGTGATCGGGGGGCTGCACGCGGGGCTGATCCAGCTTTTGGCAGTGCTGAAGATTTCGTCTATCGTGCAGACGCACCTTGTCCTTGCCTACTGGATGCTTGTGGCGTTGCTGCTGTCCATTTATGCGAAACAGAGCGTCCGCAAGACCTATGACGAGCCAATACGGCGGCTGGCGGACGCCTCCCAGAAGGTGGCGGCGGGGGATTTCTCTGTCTATGTCCCCACCACGCATACGGCGGATAAGTACGATTATCTGGACCGCATGATCCTGGATTTCAACAAAATGGTTGAGGAGTTGGGCAGCATAGAGACGCTGAAAACAGATTTTTTCACCAACGTTTCCCATGAGATGAAAACGCCGCTGGCCGTCATCAGCAGCAACGCGCAGTTATTGGCGCAGCAGGGCGGGGATGAGGCGCGGCGGACGGAGTATACAGAAAATATCCTGCTGGCGTCGCGGCGGCTGAACAACCTCATCACCAATATGTTAAAGCTGAACAAGCTGGAGAAGCAGGCAATCAGCCCTATGCCGGAGCGGTATGACGTGTGCGGGCAGTTGGCGGAATGTGTGTTCCAGTGCGAGGAGATTTTGGAGGAACGGCGGCTGGAATTGGAGACGGAACTGGACGACCGCGCGTTCGTATTAGCGGACAGGGAGCTGATGGAACTGGTGTGGACGAACCTCATTGCCAACGCGGTGAAATTCACGCCTGTAGGCGGAACCATCACGCTGACACAGCGCTATGCGGGCGACATGGTAGAGGTAACAGTCGCCGACACAGGATGCGGCATGGACGAGGAGACGCAAAAGCATATTTTTGATAAATTCTATCAGGGGGATACGTCCCATGCGTCCGCTGGGAACGGCCTGGGGCTTGCGCTTGTCAGGCGCATTTTAGAGCTGTCCGGCGGAGCGGTTTCGGTCGAGAGCAGCCCCGGCAGGGGAGCAGCGTTCACTGTCAGCCTGCCCGGCGCGGAAGGGAAGATGGAGTATGAATGAACCCGCAAACAAGTATATCGCCTATGAATACAGGGAAATACAGGCCCCGGAAAGCCAGATGCCTTTTTTTCTGGACTGCTACGAGAGCTTCGGATGGGAGGCGGACAGCCGTCTGCCGCACCGTCCCGGCGTACTGACTGTCCGGCGCGACCGCAGGCGATGCAACAAAGCCGAGCTGACGCGGTTGCAGCGGCATTTTGAAGCCTGCATGGAGGAGATCACGGCACTGGAAAACTCTAAGACCACAAACGCCACAATGGCCGCCATTGCCGCGGGAGTTTTGGCCACAGCGTTTGTGGCGGCCTCTGTGTTTGCCGTCACTGCGCCGCAGCCACGCTGGTTCCTGGGCGCGCTGTTGGGCATACCCGGCATAGCGGGCTGGGCGCTGACGCCGCTGCTGTATAAAAAACTGACGGCGAAACGCGCGGAAGCCGTGCGCGGCCTGGTGGATGAAAAATACGAGGAAATCTACCAAATCTGCGAAAAAGGCCACAGTTTGCTGTAAAGGCCGGGGCGTCCCCGTACACAAGATGGGTTTCCAAAGGGGGCTTGCCCCCTTTGGCGGAGTCCAGAGGCAGAGCCTCTGGGGCGCAGGACGTTTGTTTTATAACTGTAAGAAAGTCGTAAGTTTCTTCCCCGGAAATCCGTTCGGAACGTTTGATATGATAAGGGCAGGAAAACAAAAGCGCCCCGCGCTTATTTTTAGAAAGGAATCCTGTCCTATGGAAAAACGGATGTATGATTTTACCCCGCCGCGCGCCCCCCGCCGCAGTGCGCCCGCCGCGCGCCGTCCGCGCAAACGCCGCCGCAAAAAGCACTTTTTCTCGACAGCCTGCCTCACGGCATGCCTGATTTTGGCCCTTGCGTGCGGCGCGGCACGGCTGTCCGATTCGCTGAAAAGCGCCGCGCGCAGCGGTATCAATATCGTTTCCAGCATGCTGCCCGTCGACCTGGGCGGCGCCTGGGACGCCGATACCCGCGCCGCCGTAGAACAGCTCGCAGGCGAATATCCCGAAGCGCGGGCCATGTTGGAAACGCCTGACAACTGGCCTGCGGACGTAGCCGCCCTGGCCGCGCGCAACCCCGAAGCGCTGCCCTTTGTTCTGGCGTATCCCGATATCCGCACCAATCCCCCGGTCAGCCGCGTGGAGGAAGCCGCGCAGGGCGTATTCCCTGCGCTGTACCAATGGGATACCCGCTGGGGCTGCGCCGATTACGGCGGCAGTATCGTAGCCCTCTCCGGGTGCGGACCCACGGCGCTCTCCATTGTCACATGCGGCCTCACAGGCAGTGCCGATTGGACGCCCGCCGCCATTGCGGCGTGGTCGCAGGGGAACGGCTATGCGGGTTCCTTCGGCACAAGCTGGGAGCTGATGAGCGACGGATGCACGCGGTTTGGGATCTACGGTGAGGAACTGCCGCTCACGGAAAGCGCCGTCACGCAGGCGCTGACCGAGGGGCACCCTGTTATCTGCGCCATGCGCCCCGGCGATTTTACAACAAGCGGGCATTTTATCGTGCTGACGGGCGTTGAGGACGGGAAGATCCGTCTGGTCGACCCCAACAGCCCCGCCCGCACCGCGGAGCTTTGGGAGTATAGCCGATTGGAACCGCAGATCAAAAATTTGTGGGTTTATACGGCGGGGTGAGGGGCGCTGTTTTCCTTGACAAATAGAAAGGGAAAATCTGGAAAGCAGTATGATTTTTGTCCATATACATTCTCAAAAGCATTATTTGTGAAATGTGTAAGAAAATATGTGAAAAATATGTAAAATTTCATATGGACAAAATCTGACGTTTGTGTTACAATCAAGACCATAGCAGTCGAAACCAAAAGGCCTGCTGTCATGCCGACAAGCAGGCCCTTCCCTGTATTCCGCCGCTTTGCGGCGGGTGTTCAAAGGAACGCGATAGATACAAAGCCAATCACGCTGAAAAGCACGGCGAGGATAACGGCAACCAAGCACAGGATAAAAGGCATGGTGGCCTTGCCGCCTGTATCCTTCGGCTTCGGGGCGATGGCAAGCCCCATGCCGCCAAATATCAGGTCGATGGGTCCAAGCCAGAAACAGATGATCCCTAAGATGCCCAGGGTCTTTGCGTTCTTTGCGTTCTTCTCATTGGCCTCATTCTGCATCCGCTCGTCAAGACCCGCGTTCTCCTGCGATACGGTTTCGGCCAGGCCCGAAATGAAGCGGCGGAACTTTTCGCACTCCTCCGGCTGGGCAATATTGAAATGATGGTAGCTGTCGCTGCGCAGGTTCAGCACGTCGACATCAAGGTTGACAGGGGATTTGCCGTCCTTATCGCGCAGGACAAGCGACACGCCTCTCAGCTCGCCCGTCTTTTTGTCCTCGCGCGGCGTTACCGTAGCCATGCCCAGCGATTCCTTCGTAATCAGGATGGGCTTGCCCGGCAGCACCATGTTTTTCTCATAGCCCAGCGGGATCATCCACATGCGGTCCGTTAAAAACGCGAGGGCATAGGTATAATATGTCGTGCGGCGGCTGCGGCCATAGTACTCCACCTTTTCCCAGTGGCCGTAAGCGACCTCATAGCCCGTCTGGTCGGGCAGCACTTTGGCGACAGCGTCCCGCAGGCGGGCCATATCTTCGCCGTTCTCGGTGAGCGCCTTGTTCTTTTTTTCCTTGACCTGCTCATAGATGAAGATGACAACGCCGATTGCTACAAGTATGGCAATGCCAAGGATCGTGTTCTTGTCCATGCTGTGTTTTCCTCCCTTATTCAAAAAATCCTCATCCGCACGGCGTTATGTGCAGACACGACTATTATACAAAAACAATCTCTGTTTGTCCAGTCTCCGCGGGGAAAAATCCCTGGCGGCGGGAAATAAATTTTTTATCATATTGGAGGAATCAGAAATCATGAGAAAAAACACGAACGGGTTCTTTGCCGCCCTTATGCTGGCGGTGATCGGGGTCGTTTTCCTCTGGCGGGTAGTCCCTGAGGCGGTTGCCCGGATGCAGTCGCCGCTCGACATTGCGGAAGCCGTTGAGGCAGACCTCGCCCCTGGCAAGCATGTGAAGGGTGATTTGTACGCCATCCTGGACAGCTTTGCCAGCGAGGAAACGTGGACGGAGAACAAAGATGGCAGCCGCACAGCCAAAAAGACTTCAAAAATCTACTACATCTTCCCCGTGGGCGAGGAATCGTACATCGGCTTAGAGTGCTACAACAAGGATAAGGCCGCGCACGAGGCTTTGAACGATGCCACTTTGGACTGGCTGGCAGGCAATACAGAGTATATTGAAGGGGACATGGTGCCATTTGACGGGCGCGTCGTCAAGATGGAGGACGAGCTGTACCAGTATATGGTAGAATGGTTCCAGGACGTAGGATATTTCGATGGCGTGGAAGGTTTCAGCGCGGTGGCAACCGAGGATGAGATTAAACAGTATGTGCTGCCGTATATGCTCGCGCCGTTCGCGCCGGGGCTGGACACAATGCTGATTATTGGCGGCGTGATTCTGCTGATTGCGGTAATCGTGCTGGTTGTGACGCTCCAGAAGGAGAAAAAGCGCAAAAAGATGATGGAGGAGCTGGCGAATATGCCTGCCCCTGCCTATGACCCGACACAACAGAGTGAGGACGCGCTGCGGCATTTGCAGCAGTAAAAAGAGGATTGAAAAGGCATCGGCGAGCTGTTATGCTATACCCGATGCCTTTTACTTTTTTGGAGATAGTTTGCAGATTACAGCCTTGCACACCCTCTCAGTGGGCTTTGCGGTTTCATGGCTATGAACAGGATTGCAAGCCCTCCATCACCGCATACGCGCCCCTTGCTTGTATCTGTTTTAGATATCCCTCCACCACCGCTTCCAGCCCCGGCACAGCGGTAAGGTCCCGCCCCCAGAATGCGGCATTGCTCAGAACGGCGTGCGCATAAGCGGCGGGGGCGTCGTCCTTATGGGTGGCGAAAAATTCCAGCACCGGGCGCTCATCCCGGATTGTGTACTCGTTTTCGCCGCGTATCCCGATCAACCCGTCCTCCTCCAACCGAATGCCTTGATAAAACGCGGCATAGAACGCAAGCGAGGCCGCGAGGCACTTTGGCAGTTCATGATACTGTTCCACATACGCTAAAAGCGACGGCATCACGCGCTCTTTCCATTTAGAGGTAGAGTTCAGCGCGATAGACAGCAGTGCGTGGTCGATAAACGGGTTTTGAAAGCGTTCGGCCACGGCATGCGAAAAGCCCCGCAGTTCCTCCTCCGGCAGGTCCAGTGTGGGGATGATCTCGCCATACACAGCCTGCTCCATAAAGCCCCGGATGACGGTATCATCCATACAGGCGCGCACAATGTTCTGCCCCGCCAGATACGCGCCCAGCACCATTGCGGTGTGCGCGCCGTTCAGGATGCGCACCTTGCGCTGTTTGTAGGGCTTACAGTTATCTGTGAGGAGGATGGGCAGTCCTGCCCGCTTGAATGGCAGCTCTTTTTCCAGCGCCTGCGGCCCCTCAATGGCCCAGAACGCGAACACCTCGCCGGTATTCAGCGTGCGGTCGATATAGCCATTTTCTTCGTGCAGGGCGTCGGCCTCGGCATGGGGCCAGCCTGTGACAATGCGGTCCACAAGGGTAGAACAGAAACAGTTTTCCGCCTTTAACCACGCCTCGAACGCCGCGCCCAACCCCCACAGGCGGGCATATTCCATTACACAGTGCGCAAGCGC
>CANCXY010000010.1 GCA_947381875.1 uncultured Clostridia bacterium
CTTGCAGGACAGAAGCCAATCGCATCATGCAAAAACAGCGGAACGCAAAGAAGCGCGATATGTCAAATGAGAAAACAGCATAACACAGCCGTCACGGGCGTGGAAATCGTTGAGGTTTTCAAGCCCTTTGTTTATTCCATCGAAATCAAAACACCATATTACAACCGGAGGTATCAAACCAATGCTTATCAATATCAACGATATTAAAATCAATCCTGGCCGCCGGGAGGCCGCGCCGGAGGATGTGCAAAAGCTCTCGGAGAGCGTCGCGGAGGTCGGCATGATGAATCCCATCACCGTGGATGCTGACTATACCCTTGTCGCGGGACTTCATCGTCTGGAGGCCGCGAAGCTGCTGGGCTGGACAGAAGTGGCGTGTACCGTCTGCGGGTTGGACAGGCTTCACGCAGAGCTGGCAGAGATTGACGAGAACGTGATCCGCACCGGTCTCTCCGATCTGGAACTGAGCGAGCTGCTGGCGCGGCGGAAGAAAATTTATGAAACGCTGCACCCTGCCACGATTGCGCGTAATCTGCCGGGTCATGCCAGCAACTATGAATCTTCGAGCGACAAATTGACGGGCAAAGAAAAACCGTTTTCCAAGGACACCGCCGAGAAGATGGGGGTCTCGCCGCGCACAGTCGAGCGCCATGTCCAGATTGGGGAAAACCTGACATCGGAGACAAAGGAAATCCTGCGCGGCGCGGATATGAAGATCACGAAGCAGAATCTGACAAAGCTCTCCCGCTTGGAACCGGAGCAGCAGACGAAAGCAGCAAAACGGTTGATGGAGGGTACGATCAAGTCTGTCGATGAGTACACAGCAGAGGACACCGTTGCAACGCGCGAGGCTAATTACTATCGCACCGGAGCGTTTATCGTGGATGCCTTTTCGGAGCAAAACGATGCCCTGGGCCGTGTCCCGGAAGCCTACAAATTACGTCTGGAACACTATCGGGAAATCTTGTCATCCGAACAGATCAAGGCCATGATCGGCATTGCCGAGGACTCGATCAAACTGCTGGAGGATTATATCGCGTTTCTGAATAACGAATTGGAGGTATCTGAATGAACATACTCAATAATCGTCCCATCATCATTGGCATCGACCACGGCTATGGAAACATCAAGACGGCTAACTGCTGCTTCAAAACCGGCGTGGCCTCCTTCGACAAGGAACCGACCTTCAAGAGCAATCTGCTGGTCTATGAGGGACGTTATTATCTGATTGGGGAGGAACACAAGGAGTTCACCGCCGACAAGATGGCGGACAGCGACTACTACATCCTGACCCTCGCCTCTATCGGGCGGGAGCTGAACATCCGCAAACAGACCTCGGCCCGTGTCCATCTGGCGGCGGGTCTGCCCCTCACCTGGGTCAGTGAGCAGAAGGACTCTTTTAAGAAGTATCTGCTGCAAAAGGACAATGTGAACTTCGATTTCCGTGGCGTGGCTTATCACGTTGATTTTGTTGGGGCCGATATTTTCCCCCAGGGCTTTGCCGCTGTGTCTGACCATCTGCGGGACTTCCGTGGGGTGAATATGCTGGCCGACATCGGCAACGGCACGATGAACGTCATGTATATCAATGACCGCCGTCCCCAGGAGAAAAAGTGCTTCACCGAGAAATACGGAACCCATCAATGTATGCTGGCGGTTCGGGAAAATCTGCTGAAGCTCTACGGCTCTGCCGCTGACGAGACGATCATCGACCAAGTGCTCCGGCACGGAACTGCGAGTATCAGTGAGCGCTACCTTTCCGCGACCCAGTCAACCGCCAGGGATTATGTAGGTGGTATCTTCCGCCGCTTGCGGGAACATGAGTATGACCCGGAACTGATGAAGCTGTATATCGTGGGCGGTGGAGGCTGCCTGATCAAAAACTTCGGAGAGTTTGACGCTGACCGGGTAGTTATCAACGAGGATATTTGCGCGACTGCCAAAGGATACGAATATCTGGCTCATCTCCGCGCCAAGAAGGGCGGCATGGTATGAACAGGCAGATCGTCAGCACCAATATCCGCTTCAATCTGGAGAAAGAGGCGGATCGGACGGCCTGGGAATATCTTCAGCATAGGGATAAGAAGCAGCACCGCTCTTACAGCAGGGCGGTGATTGCCGCCGTCAACGACTATTTTGAGCGCCGGGGGCGGCTGGCCTCTGACCCGTATCTGGAAACCCGTGAGAAGGAGGACGCTTTCCTCCTGCGGGTGCTGGAAACCATCCGGGCCGGGTTCGATCATGCCGTTCCTGTCGGCCCAGCAAACACCCGTCTCAATCTGTTGCAGAACTTCCAGCCGCAGCCAGCCACTATTGAGAACGCAGTCCAAGAGGAGCAGAAGGAGGCGGACGATACGGCACTGGATTTCGTGGATGGCTTTTGATACCACAGCAGGCCATTTTGATACCATGACGAATTGAATTAGCACCAAAAACACAAGCACCAGATACCAGGTTTCTTGTATTTGCTCAGGGAATTTGTATCTGGTGCTATTTTTTGCTCTGCATGATACCAACTTGCAGAATCTTGGTATCAAAATCAGGTGTTTCAGTGCTAACAGGCCAATTAAGGCCGGAAAGGAGCTACTATGACGGATAACGAAAAGAAACTGATCCAGGCCCGACACCGTTTGGAAGAAGCCCAGGCCCGTGACCGGGTGAAGCAGCGCAAAGCCCGAACAAGGCGGCTAATCCAGGAGGGGGCTGTTTTGGAGAAGACTCTGCCGCAGACGGTAAGCATGAGCTTGAACGAGTTGGAAACATATCTGCACGAACTTACAAATTGAGTACGCAAAGCAGGAGCGTCCCGGTTCGCCGGGGCGCTCCGCTTTTCCCGGCCCGAAGGGCGCACTTACTCACCACCCGCAAGCGGGCGGTGGTACTGCCTTCGGCAGTCGTGCGCTCTCCGAGGGGGATTGCGCTTTCTGCGGAAAGCGCCCGCCGATATGCCTTCTGGCATCGACGGCGCAACAGATGAAGTCGCTCCATTGGGGTAGACCCCCATAGAAATAGCAAAGGAACAGCCTTTCGACTGTTCCTTTACATACGAGTGTTCAGTTGCGTTATAAATACTCGACATGGTCCGAGTGACACGATTCGAACGTGCGGCCTCCTGCTCCCAAAGCAGGCGCGCTACCAGCTGCGCAACACCCGGATATCTGCTGTCTACCGTATCAGTATACCGCACTGGGGCGAATAAGTCAAGCTATCGAAAATAATTTTGCCTGTTTCTACCCCCGCCGAGGGCGGGAAGAAACAGGCAAAATCACAAAAACGACACTTCACACATCCAAGCCGCATTGAAAAATTTGCGGGCGGCAAAAACAAAAAGGCGGGCGCGGCAATTTCATTGCCGCGCCATGATGGGATTCCAAAGGGGGCTTGCCCCCTTTGGTGGAGTCCAGAGGCAAAGCCTCTGGGCAGGTGTGGGCGGCAGCCCACCATTTCCGCACGAAATGCGCTGCCGCTCTTGACGAAACGCGCCGTCTGCCGTACAATATAGGCCATAGAAGGCAGAACTTCTGACAGAACAGGCAGCGCGGCCCGCTGCCGGAAAAGGTGGAAAGAATCATGGAACACAGTGAAAAGAGCATGGACAAGATCGTCGCCCTTTGCAAAAACCGGGGCTTCGTGTACCCGGACAGCGAGATCTACGGCGGCCTCGCCAACAGTTGGGACTACGGCCCGCTGGGCGTGGAGTTCCTGAACAACGTAAAGCGCGCGTGGTGGAAAAAGTTCGTGCAGGAATCAAAGTACAATGTGGGGCTGGACGCCGCCATCCTCATGAACCCGCAGACCTGGGTCACGACGGGGCACGTCGGCGGCTTTTCCGACCCGCTGGTCGACTGCCGCGCCTGCCACAGCCGTCAGCGCGCCGATAAGCTGATCGGCGACGCGCACCCTGAGGAGAACACCGACGCGATGGATTTTGACGCGCTGGACGCCTATATCGCCGCGCATGACGACGTTGTGTGCCCGGTGTGCGGCAAACACGATTTTACGCCCATCCGCAAATTCAACCTCATGTTCAAAACGTTTATGGGCGTCACCGAGGACGCAAAGAGTGAAGTGTATCTGCGCCCGGAAACCGCACAGGGTATTTTCGTGAACTTCGCGAATATCCAGCGCACGACGCGCCGCAAACTGCCGTTCGGCGTGTGCCAGGTGGGCAAGGCATTCCGCAATGAGATCACGCCGGGTAACTTTGTGTTCCGCACACGCGAATTTGAGCAGATGGAGTGCGAATTTTTCTGCAAACCCGGCACTGACTTAGAATGGTTCGCCTACTGGAAAGAAACGTGCAAAAACTGGCTGGTGAGCCTTGGCCTCAAGCCCGAAAACCTGCGCATGCGCGACCATGAACCGGCGGAGCTTTCCTTCTACAGCAACGCCACAACAGACATTGAATACGCGTTCCCGTTTACCGACTGGGGCGAGCTTTGGGGCATTGCCGACCGCACCAACTACGACCTGGGCCGCCATCAGGAGGCCAGCGGCAAGAGCCTCGAATACTTCGACCACGAGACGAACGAACACTATATCCCCTATGTGATCGAACCGTCGCTTGGCGTGGGGCGCGTGGCGCTTGCGTTCCTGTGCGACGCCTACGACGAGGAAGTGGTGGACGCCGAAAAGAACGATACCCGCGTCGTACTGCGCCTGCACCCGGCGCTTGCGCCCATCAAGGCGGCGGTGCTGCCGCTCTCCAAAAAGCTCGCCCCGAAAGCGGAGGAGATCCGCGCGGAACTGGCAAAATACTTCATGGTGGAATACGACGAGACAGGCTCCATCGGCAAGCGCTACCGCCGCCAGGACGAGGTGGGCACGCCGCTTTGCGTCACTGTCGATTTCGACACCGTGGGCGACGGCGATAAGCCCGGCGACAACTGCGTCACCATCCGCGACCGCGACACCATGCAGCAGGAGCGTGTGCCTATCGACGCTCTGCGTGCGTATATCGAAAACAAGATCGCGTTCTGAAAACCGGCTGGCATCTTCCCCGCCTTTGGCGGTATGGAAATCAGTTTTCGCGATTCTACGCGGCGAAAATCAATAAATCCTGCTGTTTCTCCCCGCCGGAGGCGGGGAGAAACAGGCAAAATGGATTGCTATGCGAAAGCATGAAAAGGAGCAAACTGTTATGGGTGCTGTAGTGGTGCGGGCGGCGTGCTTTGTCACCGTTATCCTATTGGGGTATGTCCTGCGCCGGATTGGCTTTTTCGGGGAAGAAGCCTTCCATGTCCTGGCGCAGATTGTATTAAAGATCACCCTGCCGGCCGCGATTGTCGTCAGCTTTTCCGGCAAGGAGATAGAACCATCCATGCTCCTGATCTGCCTGCTGGGCTTCGGCTTCGGCGCGCTCTACATCGGCCTGGCGTTCCTGATGAACCGCAAAAAAACGCCTCAAAAGCGCGCCTTTGATATCCTGAACCTCGCCGGTTACAACATCGGGAACTTTACGCTTCCCTTTGCGCAGAGTTTCCTGGGGCCTGCGGGCGTTATCACAACCAGCCTGTTTGATACGGGCAACGCGGTGATTTGTCTGGGCGGCGCGTTTGGCGTCGCCCGCATGGCACAGCGGGGCGGCAAATTCTCCTTTGCGGAAATCGGGAAAGCCCTCCTGCGCTCCGTCCCGTTCCTTACATACCTCGTCATGATCACCCTCGCGCTGACCCATCTCACGCTGCCGCAGCCAATCCTCGATTTCGCGCAGATCCCCGCGAACGCCAACGCTTTCCTTGCCATGCTGATGATCGGCGTCGGCTTCCACCTCAGCGGCAATCGGGAACAGATCATAGATATCGTGCGCATCCTGTCCGTCCGCTACGGCATCGCGCTGCTGGGGGCGCTGGCCTGTTTCTTCCTGCTGCCGCTGGCGCTGGAATACCGGCAGGCCCTGGCGCTGCTCGTGTTCAGCCCCATCGCCTCCGCTGCCCCCGCCTTTACCGCCGATTTGGACAACGACATCGGACTTTCCAGCGCCATCAACTCTATCTCCATCCTCATCAGCATCACCTGTATCGCCATCCTCCTCTCTGTGATGCTGTGATGGAGCGGCAGGAAACACCGGCGGCTTTCCGGGAGCTTGTGCGCAGGCAGGGCATACAGGCCCGGAACGCGCTGACGGAAACAGAGCGCGAGGTATTCTCACAGCGGGCGGTATCCCAAATCGTGCGTTCCCCGGAATTTCAGCGCGCCCATCATATTTTGATTTACCGCGCCATCCGGGGCGAGCTTCGATTAAACGAGCTGGAAACCGCCGCCCTGTCTATGGGAAAACAGCTTGCCTATCCCGTATGCCTGAATGGGCGGGATATGGCCGCTCTCTGTCTTAGAGAAGGGGCCGCATGGGTGAAAGGCCGCTATGGCATCGACGAACCGTCCTGGGAGCATTCAGACGTTATCCCGCCGGAAAATCTGGACATGGTCCTATGTCCCTGCACAGCCTTTGACGAAGCCTGTAACCGCATGGGCATGGGCGCGGGGTTTTACGACCGCTACCTTCCCCAATGTGGGAACGCCTGCATTGCCGCGGCGGCGTTCGAGGCGCAGAAAAGCGCGTGCATTCCCGCTATGCCCTGGGATCATCCGCTGGACGTCGTATACACAGAAAAAGCGGTTTACCGGCGCAGCAGGGAATAACATGAAAACAGGCGATTTAGAGGAAGGTGTTTATCAAAAAATATGCCGCCGGGGAGGACAGGCTCTGACAAAACCACACATCTGAATATATTTGCCAATAACAACACCCGGCTAAACGCCGGGTGTTGTTATGAACTTATGTATCCTGCTTTTTTCCGCGCCGCACAAAGCGTATCTGGCACACATCATCCCCGCGCGCAATGGTGGCGGGCAGATCCAGTTCACAGCCGAAACTTTCCGCAATGCCCCGGTCGCCGCACATGGCGTGGTCACATAGCGTGCAGATTTCCTCGTCGGAACACCCCTGCTTCTGCCATGCTTTTACCAGGGGGCAGTAGCGGAAATCAATGTCTAAGTGGTCGTCGTCGCAGCGTTTGATATCCATCTCAAACACCCACTGGGCGAACTTGGAAAACAGCGTTTTCCTCAGCCCTTTGAGCGACGCGCCGCCGCCCGCTTTTCGGCGCAGCAGCCCACCCTGATAAAGCCCGCATCGCCGGATAGCGGCGGGGGCGTATTCCTCGGAGGACAGCCCCTTTTTCCGCGCCTCGTCGCACAGCAGGTACATCCACAGCGCCCGATGCTCCAACTGCTCCCGAATCGCCACGATCAGGGGAAATTTGATTTTCGGCTCGTTTTTGATTCTGCTCATAGCACACATTCCTTTCCCCTTATCGCTGTTTGCGGAAACGGGATTTCCCTCCCGTGCAGCGTCCACGCTTTGTTTCCCGCATTCGGATACAAATATCTCAAAGATTTTTTGTTGAGAAGGTTCCTTTGCGGCCATATGTTCGGGATGCCATTGTACGCCGAGCGTGAATACCTCGCGTTTTGGAAACTCTATCGCCTCCACAAAGCCTTCCGGGCTTTTTGCCGTCGCGCAAAGCCCCCGCCCCAACCGGTCCACCGCCTGATGATGGAGGCTGTTCACCATGATCCGCGTACTGGGAAAGATTTTTGCCGCCATGCTCCCCGCCTGCAAATCAACCGTGTGCGTGCTGCCCGACCTGTGAGCAAAATCCACGTGCTTATAGGCTTGCACCGGCTGAATGTCCTGAAACAAAGTGCCGCCCTGTACAACATTCAAAAGCTGCATGCCCCGGCAGATACATAACACCGGCTTATCCGCCGCGAGCGCCGCCCGCAGCAGCGGCACTTCAAAACTGTCCCTGACAAGGTTTGGGCGTCCGCAGCCCCGCTGCCGCCTCTGCCTGTACAGCGCTGGGGCGATATCCGCTCCGCCTGGGAATAAGAAACCACTGCACGCCGTCAGATAGCCCTTTAGCACAGCCGGGGCTTTGGTGGGCTGTAATATCTGGACCGTCGCGCCCGCCCGTACAAGGCATTGGGTATATTTCTCCTGCATGTACCTGCGGGCCAGACTGGTGCCCATCAAAGGTACGCCGATCACGGGATTTGCCATTGTATTACCGCCCCTTTCCTTTTCGTTTTCAGCAAAACCTCCCCCGAAGTTTGCCGCTTTAGAGATACAGTTCACATTCCTTGCGCACCGAGCATGCCTTTTTGAGGGCCAGCGACGCGGCCCCCACCAGCACCTTGTTGACCGACCGCGCTTGCACCGGGCACCCGGCCACACAGCGCATGCAGGAAATGCACTTGGCCGCGTCGGTCTTTCCTGGGTCGGCCTGGCTGATTGCCTGCACAGGGCATTTTTGCGCGCAAAGGCCGCATGCAGTACAGGCGCTTCCCGCTTTGGGGACGAGTCCCGCGCCGCCGCCTTTTTTATAAGGCCGGTTCCCCGGCAGCACCGGCCCGGCCATGCTACCTCCCGATAGTTTTCCGGCAATCTTTTCGGCAAAACCTTTCAGCACAGCCGTATCCCTTTCATCCGGCCTGCCAGGCGCGTATTGACGCGCGATGGTATGTTCCGCCACCGCCGCCACCCCCGCAATCACCCGAAAGCCCGCTTTGCCCGCGGCATCCGCCAGCTCCACAAGGGTATCCTCATAGGCGCGGTTCCCGTAAACGCAGACCACAACGGCCCGCGCGCCCTGCCCGTGGATCTGTGACAGCCGCCGAACCGCGATTTCCGGTGCGCGCCCACCAAAGGAGGGGGCCGCGATCACTGCCACATCCCCGGCATCCAGTTGGCCGGCGGAAAAATCCTCCGCCGCACTGGAAAGGTCAATGGTCCCTGCGCTTTCCCCTAAATTGTCCGCTAAGATATCCGCCACGCGTTTTGTGCCGCCTGTCGGGCTGAAAAGAATACGCACTATGTTCATACGGCTGCCTCCTATAAATAGAATTACATTTAGGATACCAGCTTTCCCCCTGAAAAGATCAAACAAAGCACCGCGATAGACATCTTTGAGTTGACTGTACGCACAACGGTTCTCCTCTTTTTGCGTTTTCCGATAAAATTATTTTTTATTATATCATCCTTTTTTGTAAAAAGCAACGGGAATCGCGGCTTTTGCAAGAAGTCCCAAGGCGCAGAGGTACTCCCATACATTTCCCCGCCCGTAAGGTGGAGAACCGTATAAAAGCGCTTTGCTTTTCGCACTCCCAAAAATCGGAAAGGGTTCAAGAATTCAGACAATCAGGCATATCAGCGGAAACAGTACCGCTGTCAGCGCCCCCGCCGCCACCAGGGACAGGCTGCTGACCGCACCTGTCAGCTCGCCCATCTCCGACGCCTTCGCGGTGCCGATCACATGGGATGCCGTTCCGAACGCGGTGCCCTGTGCCACAGGGTCTGTCAGGCGGAAAAAACGGCACAGCAGCGGCCCCAGCAAACTGCCCGCGATGCCTGTGCATATGATCGCTGCCGTGGTGATAGAGACAATCCCGCCGCCCAGTTCCGCCAATGCCGTCCCCATAGCGGTCGTGATGCTCTTAGGCAGCAGGGAGATCGTCAGTTCCGGCCCAAAATGGGAGACAACCGCAAACAAAAGGATGAACAGCAGGCAGGAGATTGTCCCGGCGGCCACGCCCGCACAGATGGCCCAAAGCTGGCGGCGCAGCACCTGTAACTGCTCGTACAGGGGAATGGCAAGGCAGACGGTGGCGGGCGTCAAAAGCCAGGAAAACGCCTGGCAGCCGTCCTGATAAACGGGCAGCGGCAGCCCTGTGAGGCACAACACAAGAATCACCAGGACGACCGCGACTAAGAGCGGGTTCATCAGCGGCGTTTTCCACTTTTTCTGGCACCATACACCGGCCTGGTATGCCGACAGCGTCAGCAGGATGGGGAAAAGGCTGTCCGTGAGAATCTCTTTCATATCTCTTTTTCCCTCCCGCGGCACAGCGCCTGCGTCACCCGCCCGCTGACGCCAAAGGTTAAAATGGTGGAAGCGATGATGAGCAGGAGCAGGGCCGGCAGGCGCGGCGCGATCCACTCCCACTGCTCCCAGATCCCCACGCACGGCGCGACAAAGAGTACCGGCATGATCGCGATGAGGAAACCACCGCTTTCGCGGATTTGCTCTACAGCGACGCGCCCGCTGCAAAGCGCACCCAGCAACAGCACAAGGCCGTACAGGGAGGCGGGGATCGGCAGGGGGATCACCCGCTGCAACACCTCGCCCGCGAATGAAAACAGAAGGATTACGCAAAACTGACGCAGATATTTCATACCATGTCCTCCGCGAACGCCCGCCTGGGGACGTTCGGCCAAATCGAAAAATCGTTCCTGTGACAGGCGAACCCACGCCGGAAGACGCGGATTCGCCGGCCTGTTTTCTATTGTACCCCATTGTTGGCGTCCCTGTCAAATATAAGGACTCCCACACAAGGACGCTGTACCCATTTTGCTTACATACAACGACAAAGGCCGCGAAAATATAGATAAATTCTACATTTTCGCAGCCTTTATTCCTGGTATGGCTGTTATGCCCTTCTTATTCATGCGCATCCTGCGCCGCTTTGTCATGCCCTCCTGTCAGATCCCTCGCCGTCCCGCCCGGCCGCAGCGCAGCAGGTTGATAACCGGCTTGCCTGTTTTGCACCTTTCCATTTTCTCAAAGCCGCCTCAATATTCTCGCCGGATTTCCCGCAATCACGCAATTCCCATCCGGAAAACTCTTTGTAACAACAGAACCTGCACCTACGATTGTATGATCGCCCAGTGTAACACCGGGCAAAATCACGCTGTTCATGCCAACCCAGCATCTTTCACCAAGCACAACATCTTTACCCGGCTGATGCTCGTTCAAATCATACAGGTCGTGATTTGATGTAATGATGCCTACATTTTTTGCAATCCAACAGCCCTTGCCAAGTACAATTTTCGCATCAAAGGTCTGATAATAATTTCCCGCCCCATTAAAGCAGTTGACATCCTCCGGGTCAAATTCAATGTTTCTGCCGCAGTCGATATAAGGTGACACAGGCCATGGGATACGCATATGTTTAGTTGTAAAAATACGATGTATAATATCTGTCGCCGCCCACCGCCACCCCGGTGCGCATATGCCTTGAAACCATTGGTTTTTCAAATACTTTTTCTGGTAAAATGGCCAGCGCAAAAGCTGCACGAATAACCAAACAGGGAAACAGGATATATACTTTAATATTTTCTTCATAGAAACTTAATTTTCCTCAATGACAAACTCATTTTCCAGTTGATGAATAACATCATTTGCAACTATAGAATTTATAGAAAATGCTGCCCCATATTTTTTCATTGCGTCTGCGTATTCTTCCTTCGTCAACCAATCATAAAAGGCCATGGCATTCCCTTTGTAGTTACGCCAGGAACGGTATTGGTGTACCAGCGGCATTAAAAATGGCACCGCATGTTTAAGGGCTTGTTTTACTGAACTCATCTTTCCGGTTGTTTCATAATCCAAATCCAGCCTCGCTACCGGGTCAATATATTTTTTCATGTAAAGATATTGCAGCTTTCTTCCTTCCAGCAATTCATATGGAACGTGTCTCCAAAATTCGCATACCCGCCAGTCCCAAAAGGGCATTTCCCAGCTATAACCTGAAAATTCATATGCGCGCACATCGTTCGCAATAAACTTTGACTGACGGTTTTTCCACTCCCATTTCTGGTATTCCCGCACCCAATCCTCTCTGGTCAATACATCAGGCACACCCGAAGTCCATTTTTCTGTTTCCCGCACGCCTACACCTCGTTTATTGAGGTTGTAGTGCGTTTTCAGGATATATTCGATCCATTCTTTTCTTGTATATGTTCTCTTTTGTAAACTGCCAAGATGACTTCCGGCGGAGAAATCCAGTGCATGTCCCGGTATACATACCCCCCCCCCGTACCTTCGACTAATTTGCAGAATTGCGGGGACTGGCTGCGTGCAAGGTTCAGACACACCACGTTCTGCATGCACAAGATATTCTTTGTACGCCTGAGAATAGTAAAAATCTCCCCAAGCTGATTCATTGTATTCTATAAAATACCAAGGAAATCCCAGTGCCTGTGCTACCAGCTTTGATCGGGCAGATTCACTGTTCCCTGCCCGTCCATAGGAAAAACATAGAACATTTTCATAACCCAACCGCTTCAGCATAACGGCAACTGTCCGTGAATCACAGCCGCCGCTCAAAGGCAAAACGGCTGTTCTCCCCTGTAAACGTTGGATCATATCTTGAAATACTTCCTTGTAACACATATCCATTTCCCGCAGATACTGTTCCACATTGGTTTCCCGGCTGTTTTCATAAAGCATTTCAAAATAATTGCGCTTTTGCACGTTTCCTGTTTCTTTAGAAATCGTTACAATCTCCCCAGGGCCTACCCCGGAAACGCCGGAAAACAATGTGTCTTTTTCCGTTACATAACCCGCGGCCAAAAATCCCTCCACACTGCTTTTTCGCATCTTGGCACCGCATTGACGGGCAATCTCCATAGCGTCGTCGCCAATGACGATTTCCTTCTTATTTACTGTATAAAATAGCGGAATGCTGCGAATATGGTCGCACACAAGCGAAATTTCCCTGCTCCCATCTGCCACAAATGCAAAAGAGCCTGCCAAGGCCGCGCATTGATTTTCTAAACTTCCCAAGAAGTCGAACTGCTCAACATTTGCGCTGCCGCTATGCCATACTGAAAAGCCATCTTTTTGAGGTGTTTCCTTGCCGCCATGAATAAAAGATTTTCTAACACTTCGCATTCTTTCCACTTCCTCTATATATTTTCCACATGAGGTAGCTAAACCCTATCACGGAAACAATCAAAACTACCCCCAATGTAGCATAAGCCGCGCCAATCATACCGTATTTCTGAATAAAAAACAAATTGAGTGCCACATCACTTATCGCGGAAACTGTACTTAAAAACAGCCCGTAATTCACGCAGCGCAAACTGGCTAAAATATTGGTACTAAGAGACTTGAATGTTCCATTAAAAAAATATTCTATTACTAAAATACGAAATGCGGGAACAGCCGATAAATACTGTTCCCCAGATACAATGCTAATAATAAAAGGCGAAAAAACATACAGCACTGCACATATCCCAAAGTTGATGAGTCCCATGTAAAAAAATGTCTTTTTCACATTGCGCCTCAGCCACATGGCATTTTGGTTGTTTTGTACAATATTAGGCATGATGGCAACGATTACACTGCTTGGAATAAAACTAAGCCCCGTGGGAATCAATGTGGCCACTTTGTATGTTGCTACCTCCAGCGGGTCGCCAATTAGTTCTGCTATCATGGAAACATCCAACAAATACAGCAGACTGTTCATAGCCGCGCTTGCGCCTACAAACAGTGAATAATGCCACAGCGCCTTTGTTTGAGGCCATTTTATTTTTTGTGCGCATTTGATTCTCTGTGCCTCCGCTTGTGTTTTTATAACTACCTGCACGATTGAGAGAACATACGCGGTGTACTTCCCTATAATAACGCCCCACACACCAAAAAAAGCACCTAAACATGTGCCCATCGCTATCATGGCTGTGTTGAGATTCAGGATTTTTGCATACTCTGGAATCCTGTTTTCACACCGCAAAACCGTCAGAAGCAGGTTCAAAATATACTCAAGCAAAAGAATTGGCGCATAGACACGCAAATATGGCTGCGCACCATCTATCGAAAAATCAATAAAAAAACTTGCAGCAAAAAAACCGGCTACCAGTATTGTATCAATCAAAATCCCTGTTCTCAAACAAAAGCGATAGTATTCAAATTCTTCCTTTTTATTCCTGGTTTCCGTTCCGAATTGAAATGCACCCGATAGCAACCCCAATCCCGTAAGCAAATTCAGATAAGAATACTGGTTCAGCACAAAACTCCAAAGGCCATAATCTGCTTTGCTCAGCAATCTTGTAATCGCCATATTGCTGAGCATCTGAATCATTTTATTTAATACATTTGCGCTCAGCATCTGGAAAATTCCTTTGCGAAGCTGCGCCCATAATACCAGAATATGCCCTTTTATCTTTCCTGCCACACAAGTACCCCCATGCAGGTTTTATATAAAATCAACTATTTATATAATCTTGGATCGCCTCTACCCAAATACGATACCCCTCACCGTTCAAATGAACACCATCTGCACTGATCATCTCTTGTTTCAAGCTGCCTGTTTCATCTATAAACAACCCGTATAAATCAATATATTCACACCTGTCTGCATCCCTGGATATCATCTCAATCGCACCATTAAGGGATTGTATTTTTTTCAGAGAACACGTCTCAACAGGCAGGACACTCTCAAGGTAAATCTCACAGTCCGGCAATGCGGATGTGAGCTGATCGACAATTTTCTGTATATTTCCTTCAATCGTATCTTGCGGGATTTTCGACCCCAAATCATTTATACCTATCATTAAGAAAATCTTCTCAGGGTTTCGGGCAATAACTTCCTCCAATCTGTGAAGCACACCTTCGCTTGTGTCGCTTCCTATGCCGCGATTCAAAACTTTCTCATCAGGGAAAAATTCTTCCCAGCGGCCACGCGCGGTTATGCTGTCGCCTAAAAAGATAATATCCGCTCCCCGCGTATTCAAAGCAAATACGGAGCAATATGCTTCATATTGAGTGTTTCTTTTATATACCCCCCCCCCGTATATGCGTACCATTGGTTTTCCAGCTTGTTTATCACTTTTGGAGAAATTGCTATTACAATACAGATATTGAGCATAAGGGACGCAATGGTTATCCACTTCCAATGTTTTGCTGTATTCTTTCTGCTTCCATTCACAGTTCTCACCTGTTTTTCATACAAATTTCCAAGTTCCTACCTATCTCCTGAATTTCGCCTGTTTGTAAATATGGGTGCATTGGCATGCTTAAAACAGTGCTGCATAATTTTTCGCTAACAGGGCAAGCCGCTTTTTCGCTGTCTGTCCCCCCAAACGCCCCCTGTAAGTGCATTGGTTTTGGGTAATAGACCATCGTGGGGATTTCCTGTTCTTTCAGCTTTTTTTGCAAATCGGACCGCTCCACACCGTCCGGCAGCTTCACTGTGTACTGCGCCCAACTGCTGCGCATACCTTCTGGCACCTTCGGCAAGATCAGGCCGCTGTCTGCCAGCGCGGCGTTGTACCGCGCCGCCGCTTCATTGACCGCGTCTAACTCATATTCCCGGAACGCTTCCAGCTTTACAAGCAGAATCGCCGCCTGCAATGTATCCAATCGGCTGTTCATGCCAATGCGCACGTTGTCATATTTATCATTTGCATTTTTGCCATGCACAGCCATGCTCCGCAGCATCGCCGCCCACTCGTCGCTATCGGTGAAAACCGCGCCGCCGTCGCCATAACAGCCGAGCGGTTTTGCGGGGAAAAAGCTGGTTGTGGAAATATCGCCGAAGCTGCACGCCATTTTCCCCCGTATCGAGCCGCCGAACCCCTGCGCGCCGTCCTCTAATAAACGCAGTCCGTACTTTTTGCAAATAGGAATGATTCGGTCATAGTCCGCCGGAAGGCCGTATAAATCCACGGAAACCACAGCCTTCGGCGTATACTTTCCCTCACTCCTGACCCGCAAAATCGCCTGCTCTAACTTGTTCGGGTTAAGATTAAAAGTATCCTCGCACACGTCTACGAAAATCGGTGTTGCACCCTCCGCCGCGGGACATTCCCCGCTGGCAAAGAACGTAAAATCCGGCACAAATACCGCGTCGCCGGGACCTATATCCCATACTTTCAATGCCAGCGTCAACGCATCCGTGCCGTTGCCGCATGTGATACAGTGCTTCACCCCTACATATTCCGCCAGTTCCTGTTCCAACCGCCCTACCTGCGGGCCGGAAATAAAATGTGCGTCTGCCAACACCTCTGCAATAGCGGTGTCTAGTTGCGGTTTTAGTACCTCATATTGCTTTTTCAAATCCCGAAATTCCATCGCAATCCCCCTTGATCTCGTTTACCCAGTAAAACCTATTCTTTGTGCGGGGTTTCCAAATACTTTCCTATTTGCTTTTACCGATTTTGTTACAACGCTTCCCATTCCAATAAACGCATTATCCTCTATTGTCAATCGGTTTTTAACGATTGCGCCTGCCCCCACATAGACATTTTCACCCAAGGTGCAGTATCCGCAAATAACAGCTCCTGCCATGACCTTTGCGCCGTTGCCGATCAGCACATTATGCGCGATCCATGCGCGGCCGCCAATTACACATTGTTTTCCAATCGTAGTACGAATCGACGACCCAGCCGCTATTACCGCACCTGCCAGAATCATACTGCCATCCATAATATACACGCCTTTTGCGTGTGGAACTGTTTTCTGCGCGCCGGACGCATCGCTGTAGCAATCAGCATCTTCGCAGCCAAGGATGCACCCATCACCTATTGTTACATTCTCTCCGATCAACACATTTTTCCGAATCACACAATGACTTCCTATTGCCGCATTAGCGCCAACGCGGACATTTTTTTCAATCGTACAGCCTTCCCCTATTATAGCCGACGGATGGATAAGCGGTTCTATGTCAGGCAGGCATTCCACATAGTCAGAGACGATTTCAGAGAACACACACTTAAATTCCTGTTCACTTAAAATTGCTTCTCGATGCTGCCCGCCATTTTGGATAACAATGGCATTCCTTGCTATAATAACAGAATCGTGAAGCCCTGCAAATTTTTCCGCTTCATAGGGCTTTTTAGAAAAAACAATTGTACAGCTTTCCGGCTTTCTTTCATCAGAAATCCCTTTTATCACAAAATCCAGATCTTGGATAGAAAAATATCTCCTCAGCGAAAGGAAATTATGCGCTTCTAAAAAAACAGGTGTATCGTTTAATCCGCACCCGACATTAGCCAGCGTCTCTGGATGTATTTTCTTACCCTCCACTTATCCCACCTCCCGCAAGGAAGATGATAATAAAAGGCAATTAGGCTTTATACCCCCCCCCCCGTGTAATGAGACGTCTATAAACAGATTCTGCTCTGTCTGTTGGTACCTTTTCCCGCATACTGCACAGCGCAGATCAGGTTTTAACACCTGCCCGCATTCACACACCCAGCCGATTTGTTTTGCGGGTACACCAGCCACAAGCGCATGCGGGGCCACATCTTTTGTCACGACCGCGCCCGCTGCCACCATACACCACGCCCCCAGCTCATGCCCGCATATAATCGTCGCATTTGCGCCGATGCTCGCGCCCTGATGTACCACTGTTTTCATGTATCGGCTGCGCCCTTTGGGATGCTTTGCGCGCGGCGTAAGGTCATTTGTGAACACCATGGACGGGCCGCAAAATACGTCGTCTTCTATTTCCACGCCCTCATAAATGGAAACGTTATTCTGCACTTTTACGCCGTTCCCAATCCTCACGCAACTGGATATATTGACGTTTTGTCCCAACGTGCAGTTCTCGCCGATTTTGGCCCCGCTCTGAATATGGCAGAAGTGCCAAATCTTCGTCCCTGCCCCGATTTGCACATTGTCGTCTATTACGCTTGTTTCATGTACGAAATATCCTGTCACTTTTCAAACTCTCCCGCCATATCCGCGCTTGCAAAATCTGAGAGCGGCAGCTTCACAGGTTTGCCTGTTTTCGCGCTTTTATAAATCGCCAATACCATCTCCAACGCATTACGCCCCGCCACTGCGTCTACATACGGCTTGCGGCCTGTCCGGATTGCCGCAATTACATCGGCGTATAAGCTGGTGTGCCCATTGCCGTATACATTACTGGCCGATTCCCTCAAAGCTTTGTTGGCCTTATCTGACTCTGTTTCGTCCGCGAAATCCCACACATCTAAATTATTTGTGGATTTCCCACCGATTTTTACCGTCCCTGTTTCGCCGAACAAATACAGCGTTTCTTCTAAATTATTCGGATAGACATTTACTGTCCCTTCTATCGTCGCCACCGAACCGTTTTTGAATGTTACCACGGCCATTCCAATATCTTCCGCCTCTATATACGGGTGCTGCTGCTGGCGGAGGATACCATAGACAGTATCCACTTCGCCGCCCATCATCCAGCGAAGCAAGTCAATGCCATGAATACACTGGTTCATCAGACAGCCGCCGTCCTGCGCCCATGTGCCGCGCCAGCGCGCCTGTTCGTAATACTCCCGGTTCCGATTCCAGCGAACATGGATACTGCCGTGGCTGATCCTGCCAAAGCGTTCTTGTTCCAGCGCGGCGCGCGTTTTTTGCACCGCTATGTTGAATCGATTTTGATGGCACGCACAGACAGCCACACCTTTTTCTTCGCTGCGGCGGATGATCTCGTCCGCGTCTTTCATACTCATAGCCATAGGCTTTTCAATGATAACATTCACGCCAGCATCAATACAATCTAACGCGATTTGCGCGTGCGCTCCGCTTTCGGTGGTGATTGAAATAAGCTCCAATTCCGGGTGATCCGCTAAAAGCTGTTTATAGTCTGTGTAGCGGGCAATAGATTTGTCGTTTTGCAGGTTGAATTTGGATAAAAGGCTTTCCATATGGTCGGGCACAACATCGCATAGGGCTATTATTTTCAAATGATTGTTTTGTGCGGCTTTGATATGGTTCGGCGCTATGCGGCCACAGCCAATCAGTGCGTAGTTCATCGTGTTTTCTCCGTCCTCAAAATCTCTGCTATGCGTTTACAGGCTTCCCCGCCTCCATAGGGCGTGAAATCATAAGCGTCTCGATCAATTTGTGTATGTAGAACTTTCTCTAAAATATTCTCTTTATTCGGCTTTGCCAATACCAGGCAATTCCCGTTCCCCATGTGTTTATCAACCATTTCCCGCAGGATGATAACGCCCGGTGTTTTCAGCCAATAACTTTCCCTTTGTAAGCCGCCGGAATCCGTGATGACCCCTACTGCTCCGGCTGTCAGGCATAAACTCTCCAGATAGCTGACGGGTTTTATAAACAAGATATTTTCAAACTTATCTTCCCGCCGAAGCATCTCTATTTTTTCCCTGATCCGGGGATGTACAGTGAATATAACACGATGCGGCAGTTCCTGCAAACCGCACAGGATTTCTTTCAACTTTTCCGTTTCGTCTGTGTTTTCCGGGCGGTGGATCGTGGAAAAATACCAGGGTTCCGTTGGTGCATTCCCTTCGGAAAGCTTTTGGATATCATTCCATATACCCCCCTGTACAGTGTTTTGGGCTATCGGTAAAAAATGTTGAACTGCGTCAAACATCACGTCCCCGACATTATAGGCATAAGGGGACAATCCCTCCGAGAGAAGGTTTTCATAATCATGCTGATTGCAGGCGAAATCCCATGTGGACAAATGATCTGTTACAATCCGATTTTGTTCCTCCGGCATATCAAATACACGCATTCGCGCGCCCGCCTCTACATGCGCAACAGGGATACCAATTTTAGAAGATGCAATGGCCGCGCCCATGGTTGAGTTCATATCGCCATACAGCAAAACAATATCCGGCTTTTCTTGCAGCAAAACTTTTTCAAGTTCAACCATTATTCTTGCCGTTTGAACCGCATGGCTCCCGCTCCCGACACCTAAGTTATATGTTGGTGTTAATATTCCCAGCTCCCGAAAAATATTTTCTGACAGCTCCACATCATAATGCTGCCCGGTGTGTACCAGTATCTCCTGATGATGCCTGCGCAGCGCATGGCCTGTGATTGCTTCTTTAATAAATTGCGGACGTCCGCCCACAACAGACAGAATTTTTGCCATCTCACAGCACCTCAATGTTTTCCCTGGGAGAAATATCCTTCATAGCGTTTTTTGTATCGAAAATCATTTTTGCGTTTTTTTGCACTGTTTTGTAATCCACATTGGTATGTGAACAGGTAATCATTACAAGATCATAGGCGGCAATTTCTTCTGGCGTCGGCTCTGCAACGCTTTTCCCTGTTTCTCCATACATCTTGAATTCGGGCACCCACGGATCATAATATTCCACCTGTGCGCCAACCTTTTTAAGTTCTTTATATACGCGAATCGCAGGGCTTTCGCGGTAATCGTCGATGTTCTGTTTATACGCAATACCCAGCATCAAAATTTTAGCGCCGTTGATTGCCTTTTTCTCGCGGTTCAGAATGTGTATGGCGCGTTCGACACAGTACTCCGGCTGGCTGTCATTGATAACCATACTGTTTTCAATCAAGGTCGTATGGAACCCGTATTCGCGCGCTTTCCACGTTAAATAATAGGGGTCAAGCGGGATACAATGCCCGCCAAGGCCGGGGCCAGGATAAAACGCTTGAAATCCATAAGGCTTTGTCTTTGCGGCATCAATTACTTCCCAAATCGAAATGCCCATTTCGTGACACAGCCTACCCAATTCATTTACAAGGCCGATATTGATGTTGCGGTATGTATTTTCCAGGATTTTTTCCATCTCCGCAACGGCCGGGCTGGAAACAGTATACACATCTCCTTCTAAAACTTCGCGGTACATGGCGGAAATAACCTCCGCCGCTTCCTCTCCGATTGCCCCCACTACTTTGGGGGTGTTTTTTGTTTTGTAAATCAAATTGCCCGGATCAACACGCTCCGGGCTAAACCCGAGATAAAAGTCTTTCCCGCAGATAAGGCCGCTGCCTTTTTCCAGGATAGGCTTAACCAGTTCCTCTGTTGTACCAGGGTAGGTAGTGGATTCAAGCACCACCATTGTACCGGACTTTAAGTATTTCGCTATGGCTGTTGCGGAATCGCGCACATAACTGATATCCGGTTCCTGATGCTTGTCCAACGGCGTGGGAACGCAGATAGCGATGAAATCCATTTCGCGGATAAAGGAAAAATCTGTGGTGGCGCGGAGCTTGCCGGTCTGGACAAGCTCTGTCAACTCCTTATCTACCACATCGCCAATATAGTTATGACCTGCATTTACCATGTCTACCTTTGCGGGCTGAATATCAAAACCGACTGTTTCAAAGCCGGCTTTCGCTTTTTCCACTGCAAGCGGCAGGCCAACGTAGCCAAGGCCGACAACGCCTGTTTTGAGGGTTTTCGTATGTATTTTTTCAAGCAATTGTTGTTTCATATGTTTTCTATCCTTTATTTTTACTTTTCATCGGAGAGAATGTAATCGACTACAGGCTTCATCTGCTTTGCCCATGACAAATGTTCTTCCGCAAGTTTACGCATTTCTATTGCAATCTTATCGAACCCTTTAGCCTGCATTTTCTCATAAAAGGAAATAATTGTAGGAATATCAACAGGAGAATCGTTATTGGGAACTCGCATTGTGTAATCATGCACACAGGATTCTATCAATTTATCTGTATATCCGTAAAAGAATGGGATACCACGGGCAACATACTCACGAAGTTTTAGGGTGTTCCCATTTTCCAAGCCAATCCTATACATTCCTAAACTTCCTACACCAATATCGCATTGGTCAAACATATCGTCCAGTTCTTTTCCGTGCATCCAACCGTGAAAGAACACATATTGCTCTACCTTCAATTCACAACACAGTTTCTTCAATTCTTTTACGACTGTCCCATCACCAACTATGTGAAATTCGACCTTTTTATTGGGTTCTAATTTATAATACTCGCCCAATCCTCGAATTACGCGATCATAGCCGTGCCAAGATGCCACACCTGCTACGCCCAATAGCCGGATTTCTCCTTTCTCCATGTCCGCCTTTCGAGCATGAATTTCTGCACAATCTATCCCATTATCTATTTTAATACAAGGCACTCCAAACACCATTTCATCATTACTTAGAACCACAAATCTATCAATATATTTTTTTAACTTTCCGCGGTACCATCTATCTTTCAATAAAATGGGGAAATCACAAATGCGAGACAGTTCATTGTCATAGGGAAAAGTTGGTATCTCAAATAGCATTTTTACATTGGGATTTCTTTTGCGCATCTCTATAATCAAGCTAAGGAATGAGCGATCCATATTCCCCCTTCTAATATATATATATTCTACAGAACAGTTTATTTGGAGATATGTGTTTTTAATGTCTTCCTTTCTATAATTCCCATAAAGTGGAACCCTTCTGAGAATTTTACCAAGAATACCCGCATGTTTGTTATGAACATACTGTATTTCACATTCTACGCCATAAGCAGTTAACGCCTCTCTCTGCATATATACTTTTTTAGCCTCTCCTGACGAAGCAATATCCAATCCCCCTATAGGGAACACAAATACTCCCTTCATTTTCTCACCTGTAAAATGTTTTATGTTTTAATCAGCATATAATATAATCGATCAAAACATTATTATTCATAATCGGAAAAAAAACTGAATTCCAATAATTTCCTTGACAGCTAAATACATACATCAGCAATACCGACAATATCGGTATTGCAATCCTAAAAGCCTGTCGTTTCCATGCTATGGAAGATGTATATGAGAGACTAATAGCAAATAAGATATATGTTATAATGATAAAGCAGCGAAAAAACCTTATCGTTTCCAGTGTCAGCACCGTAAACGGCCAAAAAAAGAAAGCACAAAGGCACATTTTGGGAGCCAGTCTCGCATAAATTATCTGTCTACTTTGTAAATTAGAAGTGCCTCGCTCTCCATCATATAACAGCACTTGTGATACTTGAATATTTTTTTTGCTTTCCCTTGCAAAATAATATATTGCCAGTAATAACAGCAGCATCCCAGTTTGTGAAATTAAACTTGTTGCATTTGTATACTGTCGCAAATATTTTTCTGCCATATTTGAAAAGCGTGTTAATCTGGTCAAAATGGGGATCAGGAAAAACGGCGTTATAACACACCATATTATAACAATCTTTCTTATCAATCTTTCGTCACGAATTTTGCAGAGCAGAAAGACAAAAAAGAAGACACATGAAAACTGCAAAGACGTAGCTATCAGCGCACAGACAGCATATAAAATATAGCCTCTTGTGGTTTCCATTTCAAGAAATCGAAGCCCAAATATTATCACTGAAATCCCCAACCACATTCGCCACTGAACAATACTAATTAAAAGGGGAAACATACTAAATAATGCAAGTACAAGCGCACAGCGGTTCGTATATCTTTTTATTGTAACAAAAAGCAGCAACAGGCTTATTGCAGAAAAAACCGCCCAAAAAGATTCAAAGTTTATATTCAGTACATCCCGGGAAAATGCACAAATAAACTGATATCCACTTTCTACTGATGTAAATGCGTTTTTTTCAAATGGATTCATTGATGCCCTGTCAAAATATATCCGATACACCTCAAAATCTGCCTGTCCCCTTGTAAATGCAAACATAATCCAATCCATAAACAGGATCAATCCTGTAAGGAATTTACTCTTTGGAAATACAACTCCCAAGAGGATCAATAAAAAAAACAGGATATACTGCATCCCTCAGATTTTCCTTTCGTTTTGTATCAACAAAGCCCGAAATTTTTTATAACAATTTCTTAAGTACCGTTCTGTATCCAACCCCAACGCCAACAGTGCATACAATCTAACGTCGAACAAAAAAATTGCAATGCACATTCCCATTTCTTTTTTTGCTATCCAACTCCATTCCTTTTTGTTATATTTTATTGCATTATTAAATGGTATCATTCGGGAAAATTCCTGAAAAATTTTTATCTTCTGAAACACAGACAATCTAACATCATTTCTTGTCACATTAGCAAATAGCAATCTCATATAATGTATTCTCTGTTGTAACAATGCGCTCCGAAATTCCGCTTCATCTCTTTTCAAATTGCTCAGAATCTCATATTCCGACCTTGCTGTTTTCTGGATGTACTCCAGCTTGTTATAGGAAAATTTCAAAGAGGTACTTTGTTCTTCCCTGGCATAGTGATTAAATAACACATCTACAATGCAACTAATGCTTTTACAGCACTGCATATATTTTAGATTAAAATCATAATCTTCCATCCCTGTTTTGATGTTCGGATCAAACTGCAATGAATTCTGTTTAATAATATCCGCCATATATACGCCATTCCATACCGCCTTTACGCATTTCAAGTATTGCTGATAATCCTCAAAAAGTTTTTGCAGATTATAAAATCCCTCTCTCAATTCATTTCGTATTTTTTCTATGGGCTTATCCTTATATGTAATGATTGTGAAAAATCCAAACTTTAATAAATCCGTATTCGTTTTATTCGCGTATGATACCGCAATGGCTAAATATTCGGACTCATATGTATCATCATGATCACAAAATGCAATGTATTTTCCTTTCGCTTCTCGCAACCCCACATTTCTGGCTTCACATATACCCTTATTTTTTTGGTGAATTACCTTCACGCGGGAATCCTGCTGTTGATAAGCATCGCACACCGATCCACTCCCATCTGTTGCCCCGTCATCTATTAAAATCAACTCAAAATTTGAATACGTTTGTACAAGTATACTCTCTATTGCCTTTCTCAAATATCGTCCGGCATTATATACAGGCATAACTATACTGATAACTGGTGTCAAATCACATCCTCCCTTTTACATGAGCGTGTCCGTCATTCTGCGATACATTTCATAAAGAGCAGCGTTTCGTTTCTCCCTATACTCCCATCCAAGTTTTTTCAGCATTTGCACATTCAAATTCATATAGAGAGTTTGCGTATAGCCGCACAAGGATTCATCCTGCAAATCATAACACACCTGTATCCCATTTTGTTCTGCCACTATCTGTGCCATTTGGGTAATTGAGCAGTATGTTTTTTCATTTGCAGCGTTATATGCCCAGCCTGGCCTTCCTTTTAAGAGGATACACAAAATTGCTGTCACAGCATCTGCTGTATATAAGTAACTCCTCTCGGTCTCTCCTTTTGTTTTCAGTATAATATCGCGTTTTTCTATTATGCAGCGGCCAAATTCCGCAAAAATCCGCTGATCTCCCTTTTGTACTCCCGGTCCAAAGGTTTGTGTCAAGCGTAAAATTGTTGTTGGTAGACTGTATTCCTTTGTATATGCGCAACATAAATTTTCGCACAGAATTTTACTGATTGGGTAACTATTGCGAATCTCCAATGGTGATAGCGCACCAATTTCATCTTCTGTTACTTTATGACCCTTCTCCGGGTACCCATATACTTCCATACTGGACAAATATACAAACCCCTGCACCTGTTTCTCGCGTGCCAAGTCCAATACCTTATTTGTTCCATACACGGATGTCAAAATCGTTTCAACTGGCTGCTCAACAAACGCCTTACTTGCTGTTTGACTTGCACCATGTATAATATAATCTATTCCTTCATTTATCGTTGGCAGAGTTTCTACATTACCCACTACAAAGAAAAGTCCTTCTGTTTCGCACAGTTGTTTCGCAAACTTTTCTTTTGCCTTTTGTAAATCACGGACAAGCGCGAGAATCTTAATATTCAATTTCTTTTTTTGACTTACATATAACAAGGCGCTGATCAGCGTCGACCCTATCAATCCAGTTCCGCCCGTTATAAAGAACGTTTTATCTTTCAATTTCTCCCAAGGAATGAAATCTGCTTCGCAAATCGCTTCCATATCTTCGCGGAAAATTGGCGTGTCAATCCACATAAAATTCACTTCTTTACAATCCAAATATTTCAGAATTTTCTTTTGCATTCAAAAGCGCTCTAAAAATATAAAAATCGCTTGGTGTTGTAATTTTAATATTTTCCATTGGTCCTTCAACCGTATGTAAATCATAGCCATAATGCTGCATAAGACTTGCGGAATCTATAAAATTCAAATTTCCATCTTCCTTTGCTTTTTCATGCGCCAAAAGGATATCTTTCAGGTAAAAACATTGCGGCGCTTTTGCCATTTCACAGCGCTTGCGGTCTATAATTTCTCCCACTTCGCCATTTTCCTGCCTGATAGCAACCGTTTCCACAGCGGGAGATACCGTAACTGCGGATCCGAACCTCTGAACACATTCTATATCTTTTGTAATCGTGTTCTCATCAATCAGAGGCCGTACACCATCATGGATAAGTACAAGGGAATCCTCCGTATAAAGCTCAGCTGCCTTTAGGAGGCCATTATATATTGACTGCTGCCCATTTTCCCCTCCAGGAATAACAGCAGAAACTTTATTAAGACAGTATAATTTCTTTAAACGCTGAAATTCCATAATCCAATCCTTCAAGCACGCAACAACTATACCATCTATCATCGGGTGATGTTGGAAATGCTCTATCGTATGAACTATGATGGGTTTCCCGTTTAATTCCAAAAACTGTTTGGGACGTGTTTTAGTATTCATCCTCTGGCCTGTGCCACCAGCAAAAATAATTGCAATTTTGTGCATTTCACAACCTCTTATATAGCGCATCCAAGCATATCTGTGTTGCATTACACGGGTGAGACACATAACGATCACAGTACTTTTTACACTTCTGACATTCCTCTTTATAATTCATATTTAATATAGCGTCGAGCAACACCGTTTCTTTTTCAAACACGCCATTTGGGAACTCCTTTTTCATGTCTATAAAAAGTCCATATTCCTTGCTATACTGGTCGTAGTCAGGAGCATAGCAAAAGAAGGGTTTTCCCAGAAGGCCATAATCAAAAAAAGCACTGGAATAATCCGATATTAGTATATCCGCAGCCAGATATAATTCGTT
>CANCXY010000011.1 GCA_947381875.1 uncultured Clostridia bacterium
ATATCGTGCCCGATGTGGAGTATATCGCCGCGTGCCATGCGGTGATCAAAGCGGGGAAGGTTCTGGCCGTCGGGACAACGGAGGAACTGGTAAAGCTGGTGGAAGGCAAGGTGTGGAACTGCACCGTCCCGGCCTATGCCGTGCCGGAGTGCGAAAGCAAGGTGACGGTCGCCAGCCTGCGGAACAAAGATGACGGGAGTGTGTCGCTGCGATACCTTTCCGAACAGCCCCGCACCGCCGATTCCGTCTGCGCCGCGCCGCGCTTGGAAGATTTGTATTTATGGCTGTTCCCGGAAAGCGCCGGGAACGAAGGACGGGGGGTTTGAACAGGATGAAACTTTTTCAGTTGGAAATGAAACGGCTTGTGACGGCGCGGCTCACCTGTATCCTGTTCGCACTGGCGCTGGTGCTCTCCTTCCTGCTTGCCTGGCTGCCGGTGACATACTGCTACACCAACGATACCGACGAGGCCGGGAACGCGGTCAGCCTGACGGGGCTTGCCTCGGTCGCGTATGAAAAACAGCGGCAGGCGGGCGCTGCCGGGGCCGTCACGCCGGAGCGCATCCGACAGGCCGTTGAGGTATATCAGGCGTGCTTGACGCGGTACGGGGTGACGGAATCCTACGATTTGCCGGAGGGCGTATATGAGCGGGAGATACTGCCTGTCGCGCCGCTGCTCCACGGCGTAAAGGAAGCCTTTGCCGACCCGGATACTGGCATGGCCCCCGCGCTGATGGAAGTAGACCCGGCGAAAATCGACGATTTCGACGCCGTGTGCCAAGCGCGCGTCGCCTCCCTCATGGCAATGGAACAGCCCGGCCATCCGGCGGCGCAGCGCACGGCGTCCCAGATGTACAGCGAGGTACAAAAGCCGTTGTCGGTATATCCGGGCATGAATACCACAGTAATGGATTATCAAAATATGCTGGGGTTCCTGATCCTGCTGTTCTGCGTGGTGATCTCCGCGCAGGTGTTCTCCGGCGATTACCAGTCCGGCGCGGATGATATCCTGCGCTGCACAAAACAGGGCGGCCTGCGGCTGGGCGCGGCCAAGGTCGCCGCCGCGCTGCTGCTCAGCGGCACGGCGTTTGCCCTGTGCGTCACCGTCTATATCCTCACGGCCAATTCGCTGTTTGGATGGGAATGCACAAAATCTTCGATCCAGATGATGTATTCTATCGTCACGCTGGTGGATATGGATATCGGGCAGCTCCAATGGTTCTTTGCCTTTGCCGGGCTGCTCTCGGTGCTGGCCTCGGTCAGCTTCACCCTGCTGCTCTCCTCCTTATGCAGGCGCACGGTGACATCCCTTGCGGGGGCGCTGGTGTGCTGTATCGCGCCGGTGGTGATATTCATGGCAATCCCCGGCGCGGTATCGACATGGCTGTGTACCCTGCTGCCCGCCAGCGGCACGGGCATTCAGACAAGCATCCTCTACGCCCTTACCGATTTCGATTTCCTGAATATCGGCGGGCTGTCCATCTGGAAGCCCTGGGCCATGTTGGGGGCCTGTGTGATAGAAATACCGCTGTTTGCCGTGTTAGCTGTGCGCTGTTACAGCAAGCATACAGCGGGGTGATGGGACTTGTAAAAGAAGCCGTCCTCTCGAAGATTTTCTCCAAAATTTATGTATCCCCCGCCCGTAGGACAGAGGATACACGGAAATGACTCTGCATATCCCGCCCATACATAAAGGGCGGGATTATTGCAAATGCAGCGGCTCCCCCATATTGGCCTGAAACTGCTTTGTCAGATATTCGTCATCCGGCATGGAGTTGTATAGGCCAAGCACTCCGTTGACCCTGAAACGGTAATCTTTATCCCACAGATACCGCATCCCTTTGGAAATCAAATTCTTTCGCGCCATTTTTCTGATTTTCCCCTCTTTCCTATCCCTTTTCTGCTCACCTCTGCCCGTAATACGCATTCGGCCCGTGCTTGCGCTGGAAATGTTTCTCCTGCACATAGTCCGGCGCGGGGCTTTGCGCGCCCAACAGACGGGTATAAAGCGCCATACGGGCCACTTCCTCCAGCACCACAGCATGGTAGACAGCCTCGGCGGGAGAACCGCCCCAAGTGAAGGGGCCGTGGCTGGCGCACAGGACTCCGGGCGTGTGGCCCGCGTTCAAGCCGCGTTTTTGAAATGTCTCAACAATTACACAGCCCGTGTTTTTCTCGTAATCCTCCTCCACTTCCTCCGCCGTCAGTTCCCGCGCGCAAGGGATGGGGCCGTGGAAGTAATCGGCATGGGTGGTGCCAAAGCATGGAAGGTCCTGCCGCGCCTGCGCCCACGCGACGGCGTGCGTGCTGTGCGTATGCACCACGCCGCCCAGGGACGGGAACGCACGGTACAATTCCAGATGGGTCTTTGTATCTGAGGAAGGGTTGAGCGTGCCTTCTACATTTGCGCCCGTCGCAAGGTCGACGACAACGAGCTTGTCCGGTGTAAGCGCCTCATAGCTGACACCCGACGGCTTGATGACAACCAGCCCCTTTTCCCGGTCGATTCCCGACACATTGCCCCAAGTGTAGGTGACAAGCCCACGCCGGGGCAGCTCCATATTGGCCTCATAAACCTGTTCACGCAATTCTTTCAACATGCGCCCTCATCCTTTCACTGCCGCCGCTGCCGCGCGCTCGGCAGGCAGGCAGGCTTTGTAACGCGCCATGAATGTGTTGAAGCCCGCCGCGTCGGCGCTGTCCGGCTCCATCCGTTCGCCCTCGGCCTGCGCGAATACAGCGGTTTGCAGGAAATCGCCCAATGTCTGGCCGGGCGTGCGCTCCTGGCTGTAGGCGGCGAGCAGCGCCATACCCCACGGACCGCCCTCGCCCGCCGTTTTCAGCACCGCGACCGGCACGCCGAGCGCGCCCGCCATCAGACGCTGGCCCACGCCCTTTGTCTTAAACAGGCCGCCGTGCCCAAAGAGCGTTTCGAGCGCGACCTGCTCCTTTTCAAAGAGGATATCCATACCAATACGCAGGGTAGCCATTGCCGCGTAGAGCTGCGCGCGCATGAAGTTTCCAAGCGTCAGGGAAACGTCGGCGGCGCGCGCCGTCAGGGGGCAGCCGTCGGCAAGGCCGCTGACGGGTTCTCCCGCGTAGCAGTTGAAGCTGACGATTCCGCCGCAATCCGCCTCGCCCGTGAGCGCTTTCTGATACAGCAGCTCATACAAAGCCGATTTTTCTACCGGCGCGCCCGCCGCTGCCGCCATTTCCCCGAACAGGCGCACCCATGCGTCAAGATCGGAAGTGCAGGTGTTGCAGTGTACCATTGCCACCGGCGCGCCGTCGGGCGTCGTCACCATGTCGATTTCCGGGTATACGCGCGAGAGCGGCTTTTCCAGTACGGCCATCGCAAAAACGCTGGTGCCCGCTGAGACATTGCCCGTGCGCGGGGACACGCTGTTTGTGGCGGCCATGCCGGTGCCCGCGTCGCCCTCCGGCGGGCAGAGGGGGACGCCGGGCTGCAAAGTACCGGTGGGGTCGAGCAGGCACGCCCCAGCTTCGGTCAACGTGCCCGCCGCCCCGCCCGCGGGCAAGACGCGCGGAAGAATATTCTGTAAGGTGTACGCATAGCCCTCCTGTTGCAAAATGGCGTTGAAGCTGTCACACATGGCCGCGTTGTAATCGCAGGCGGCGCTGTCAATGGGGAACATGCCCGACGCTTCGCCCACACCCAGCACCTTTTCACCTGTAAGCTGCCAGTGGACATACCCCGCCAGTGTGGTGAGGAAAGCGATATTTTTTGTGTGCGCCTCGCCGTTCAGCATAGCCTGGTATAGATGGGCAATGCTCCAGCGCTGGGGGATATTGAACCCAAAGCGCGCGGTGAGGGCATCGGCGGCCTGCGCTGTTGTGGTGTTGCGCCAGGTGCGGAACGCGGCAAGCTGCGCGCCGTCCGCCGCAAAGGGCAGATAGCCGTGCATCATGGCCGAGACACCCAGCGCCCCAAGCGTCGTGAGCGGTACGCCATATTGGCTCTGCACGTCGGCGGCTAAATCGGCAAAAGCATGCTGGATGCCTGCCCATACGTCGTCTAAGTGATAGGTCCAATAGCCGTTCTCAAATCGGTTTTCCCAGTCGTGCGCGCCCGACGCAATGGGCGTATGATAGGGGCCAATGAGTACCGCTTTGATACGCGTGGAGCCAAGCTCCATGCCAAGGGCTGTGCGCCCCTCCCGGATTGCCGCGCTGATTTTTTCTTTTTCCATTGACGCCACCTCTGCTTTATAAATTTTCAATCCTTTGTCTATAGTAAAGCCGCTTGAAAACGAGTGGGAATTTTTGTTGTTTCCCTCGCCGAGGGCGGGGAAACAACACCGATTTTCAACCATATTGACTATAGTTCCAACCTTGCCACAACAGCCCCATCTTCTCCTGAGCCGACAGGCACAAAGCCTTTTCCGGTAAACAACCTTTCCGACGCCTTGTTTTGCGGATGCCATTCCACATAGACATGTCCGGCTTTTCCATACGGGAACGTTTGAATATATCTCAACAGGGCCTCCGCCGCTTCTTTGCCATATCCTTTGGCCTGGTCGTTTTTGCCGATCATCAGCCTGTATATTTCATAAGCCGGCTGACCGTCGAAGCCATGCTGTTTTTCATATGTTACCATTGCAAAACCGATCATTTTATTTTCCCGGTAAATCGCAAAGGGAATACAGCGGTAATATTCCTCCGCAATTTCCCTGTTCGCGTCGGAATGTACATACGCCTCCGCCAGACTGAACAGATTGGAGTTTACAAACTTCCGCTGCTCCTCTGCAAGCTCCAATTCTATACATTCTATCCAGTTTTCATGGACAATCGCCCTCAATTCGACCATAAATATTCTCGCTTTCTATATCTTTATATTCAGCCACTTATCATGCTTGAACCGCCACCAGGTAAGGGAGAGGCGCATAAGCTGGTCCAGCACCAGACCCATCCACGCGCCCGGCAGACCGAGGTTGAGCGGATAAACAAACAGCCAACCGGAAAACGGGCGGATGAACGCCACGCTGACGAGCGAGACAAACGCCACATATTTTGTATCCCCGCCCCCGCGCAGGCATCCACTGTAAATGACCTGCGAGATCTGCATGAACACCACGACGGCGATAAAATCCATAATAATCACGCCGTAATTGAGGATAACGGGGTCATCCGAAAACAGTCGGAAAATATAGCGTCCGAACAGTACATAGATCACGCCCAACATACATGAGCAGAGCAGACCCAGACGCTGGCAGAAGCCGCCGTACACTTTGGCGAGATCGGGCCGCTGCTCCCCTAAGCTCTGGCCCACCAAAGACACTGCCGCGATGGACAGGCCGTCGCCGAAGGAGAAAGAGATCGTCATCATGTTCATGCCGATCTGGTGCGAGGCAAATTCCACCGTGCCCAGGCGTGCCACTACCATTGTGTACATCAAAAATCCCAGACGCAGAAAAAGCTGTTCGGCCAATGTAGAGGAGCCGATATTCGCGATAGAACCAAGCGTGCGGCGGTCGAAAAAGCGCGGGCGGCGCGCCCCGGCGGATTCGTCCTCCCCTTCGCGGTAAAATAAGTACAGGAAGTGGTCGGGGTGCAGCACGGAGAGCAGCGCCATCCCGCTGGCTACGATGGTGCCGATCACCGTCGCGATAGCCGCACCGTTCACCCCCAGTGCTGGGAAACCGAAATTCCCGCCAATCAAGAGGTAGTTGCATACAATATTGACAAGGTTTGAAACAAGGTTGGTGCGCATGGCGATCTTTGTATTGCCCGCGCCGCGCTGGGCCGCGTTGATTACCATATTGACAACGCTGAAAAACTGGAATCCCACAATGATTCGGAAATAGCTTGTCGCCAGCGTGTGCGTATCTTCATTGGTGCCCGCCAGGCGCAGCACGGGGTCGGCCACAGCCTCGGCCAATACCGTGATAACGGCGGTGAGCAGCACCGTGAGCAGGATGGCCTGCCGCAGTACGCTGACCGCGCCCTTGCGGTCCCCTTCTCCCTTGCGTCGCGCCACCAGCGCGCTGACAGCGACGTTGACGGAGAGAAACACCGCCAAGCAAATGAACTTCGGCTGGTTCGTCAAACCAATGGCCGCGATGGCCGCCGCGCCCAGTGAGGAAACCATGATAGTATCCACCAGGCTGACGAGCGCCACCAGGAACGATTCCAACGTAGACGGCCACGCCACGCGGAACGCGCGCCGCAAAAGCGATGCGTCGTCGGGCACGGGGCCTTTTATTTCGGTATTTTTCAAAATGCGCTGTGCGTTGAATACCTTTGATACCACACCATTCATATCGCTTCGTCTCCTTCACGGGAGCTTCAGGGGCGCAGGGATATTTCCGTGTGTTCCCATTTTTGCGTATTCCCCGCCCTACGGGCGAAGAAATACGGACAGAAAATACACAAACCCCTTTGCTCTGAACGTTCCCTCATTCTTTCAGCCAAAACAATCCTTCGTTGGAGGCGCGCACCATCGCGCCTTTCGGTACCTGTTTTATTATCAACAAAACATCCATATAATCCGGGGAGGGCGAAATCAGCCCCATAAATGCCGGAACTACACAGACGGTCAGCACCGCCTTGTACCCCACCGGGCACAGCACGAAAATCAGTAAGGGAATAAGCCCCTGTACCACCGGCGCAAGCGACATGACAATATAGCGCCGCCTGCTGACGGGGGTGAACGATACCGCATAGGCCGCTATCTTTTTCAGGCACACGCCTACATATACGGTCGCCCCTTTGGGGTAACACACCGCGTGCAGCAGTTCATGGACAGGGATCAGCGCAAAGCCGATTACAAAGCTAAGAGGCATAAAGCGCAAATCGAAAATAAACCCGCCGCCCGCGTTCTTCTTATAGAAAACCGCCAGGAAACAGACAACCAGCGGCGGGATGCCATAGGGAAGGGACGCTTTCAAAATATCATCCGGTCGATCCATCTTTACGGCGTTTTCCGGCAATGGGGTGTCGGGGAACTCCCTGTCCCACTCCTGGTTCCCTTCCCAGACAATATTGGGCATATTATCCCCTTTTCTGCACCCATACGCATGTATGGGCGCGATGAAAGTTTCCGTCCACCCTTTTCAAAGGGTGGCGGAGTCCAGAGGCAGAGCCTCTGGCAGGATTCCAAAGGGCAGCGCCCTTTGGGCAGGTTCGGGCGGCAGCCCGACATCACGCGCGCAGCACGATGGCCCCTTCCTCGGCGTCTACGGTGACGGCAGCCAAGGGTTCGCCCGCGATGATGCGTTCGGCGAGGCCGTCCTCCACTTCCTTTCGGATGGTGCGGCGCAGGTCGCGCGCGCCGAATTTGCCGCCTTTGGCCTTTTCGCACAGCAGGGCAAGGGCTTCCTCCGTCCAGTCGAGACCAATGCCCTTTGCGGCCAGCGGCTCTTTGTATTCGCTCAGCATCAGCGCGGCGATCTTGTGCAGGCTCTCCGGCGAGAGGGGCGCGAATGTGACAATCTCGTCTACGCGGCTCATAAATTCCGGGCGCAGGAAATCGCTCAGCGCTTTCATCGCCTTATCACGGCTCATCTGCTCAATGGTTCGGTTGAAGCCGGTCTCGCCTGTCTTGTCGCCAGAACCGGCGTTGCTTGTCATACAAATGACCGTGTTTTCAAAATTGACCGGGCGGCCCTGCGCGTCGTTGATCCTGCCCTCGTCCAGGATTTGCAGCAGCAGGTTCATCACGTCCGGGTGGGCCTTTTCTATCTCATCGAACAGCACCACACTGTAGGGCTTGCGGCGCACCTTCTCCGTGAGCTGCCCGGCCTCGTCGTAGCCGACATAGCCCGGCGGGGAACCGATCAGGCGGCTGACTGTGTGCTTCTCCATAAATTCCGACATATCCAGCCGGATCAGCGGGTCGACCGTATCAAAGAGCTGCATGGCAAGCTGACGCACCAGCTCCGTTTTGCCCACGCCCGTTGGTCCCACAAAGATAAAACTGGCCGGGCGGCGGCGCGCGGCGATATCGGCGCGGCTGCGCTTGACGGCCTTCGCCACTAACTCCACCGCCTCGTCCTGCCCGATGATGGCCTTTTTCAGATTCCCTTCCAACTGCGCTAACTTGGTGTATTCCGTCTCCTTTACCTTCGCAGCGGGCACGCCTGTCCACAGCTCGATCACCTTCGCGATATCCTCCATTGTAACGGGGATCTCAGCGACAGCCTCACGCAGGGCGGGCAGCGCCGATTCCAGCGGCAGGATATTTGCCTTAATCTCGGCCAACTTGTTGTAATCCGGCCCCTCTTTCGCCTGCTCCTGCTCTTTCTCGGCCTCCTGCAACGCGGCGAGCTGCTTTTCCGCCTCGGCCCACTCAGTGATCTCCGGGTGGCGCAGGCTGCAGCAGGCGCACGCCTCGTCCAACAGGTCGATGGCCTTATCCGGCAAAAAGCGATCGGTGATATAGCGCTCCGCCAGTGTGACAGTGCTGCGCACGATGGCGTCGCTCACCTTGACATGGTGGTACGCCTCATAGTAGGGCCGCACACCTAAAATCACCGCCGTGGCGGCATCGAGCGACGGCTCCTCCACACGGATGGGCTGGAAACGGCGTTCCAGCGCCTGGTCTTTCTCAATAAACTTGCGGTATTCCGCAAACGTCGTCGCGCCGATTACCTGTATCTCCCCGCGGGAGAGCGCGGGTTTCATGATGTTGGCGGCATTCATCGCGCCCTCAGAATCGCCCGCGCCGGTGAGGTTGTGTATCTCGTCGATAAACAGGATCACGTTGCCCGCGGCCTTTACCTCCTCAATCAGCCCCTTGACGCGGCTCTCGAATTGGCCCCGGAACTGCGTGCCCGCGACAAGGCTGGTAAGGTCCATCAGGTAAATTTCCTTGTCGCGCAGGCGCTGCGGCACCTCGCCCGCCGCGATGCGCAGGGCGATGCCTTCGGCGATGGCCGTTTTGCCCACGCCCGCTTCGCCGATCAGGCAGGGGTTGTTCTTCTGGCGGCGGGAGAGGATCTGTACCGTGCGGTAGATTTCCTGGTCCCGCCCCACAATGCGGTCCAATTTTCCGTCGCGCGCCTTGCGTGTGAGGTTGTCGCAGTAATTGTCGAGGAATTTCCGTTTCCGGCCCCGGTCGTTTTTGCTTTTGGGTTCGGGGCGCTCCGGCTCTTTCTCCGTGCCGCCGCGCCCGAACATGCCGAACGGGAGCGTCGCGCTGCCGCCCTGCTCAAAATCGCCGTTCTCCTCCGGCTCCTCCGCGCTTTCGGACGAGCCGAAGCCCATCCCGCGCAGCATATCGGAAGGGCTCATCTCCCCATTTTCCATGATCCCGGCGATATGCTCCTCCATGTTTTCGAGGTCGTTGTCCGAGATGCCAAAGCGTTTCATGATATCATCCAGCGGCTTGATGCCGAGTTCGCGCGCGCAGGAAAGGCAGTAGCCCTCGCTTTTCGCCTGGCCGTTTTCGTACCGCTGCACAAAGACGATGGCGGGGCGTTTTTTGCACCGGGAACACATCATAATACATTGATTCCTTTCGGTTTTAATATAGTCTGGTTTTTATATAGAAGAATCTTTCGGCACTTCCCGTCTTCCAAGCGGGAAAACGCCAAGGATTTTCAACAGTGTGGACTACAGGAACGGGTTATACGCCGCAAAGAAGGAATAGAATTTGCTGGCGGCCAGCGTCTGGTCGTTCAGCACCGGCAGCGTGCCGTTTGTAATAACGACAATCGCCCAGATCAGGCACAGCCCCAACAGCACATACAGCACGCCCGCCGCCGCGCCAATCACGCCGCCCAGCAGCTTATTCGCGCCGCCGATCAGCGGGATGCGGTTCACGTTCTTAAAGGCCGTCACCAGCAGCGCCGCCACAATGCGGCACAGGGAAAAGGTGGCAAAAAACACCACCACGCTGATAAGCGGGATTACGAGCGGCGCGATGACACGCTCCACCACCTGCTGCGCGATATTGGGCGCGCCCGAATCGAGCAGCCCCGCCGCCGACGCGCCAATCTCATCCAACAGCCGCTGCGGCAAAAAGCCCGACAGGCCGCCCAGCAGCGCCTGCAAATTCACACCGCCCTGCTGTTGGATATTATGTGCCATTTTATCAATAAGCCCCGATTTGAAAAAATTTTCAAACACCGTGGGTGACACTTTCCCCGAAACGGCCCACGCCAGCCCCATAGAGAGCAGATTGGCCGCAAGGTCAATGATGCCCGCCAGAAACCCTTTGCGCGCGTAATAAATGGTCGTGAACAGGATCACCGCGCACAGCGCAAGATCCACAAGGACTGCCGGTGTTTTCTCCATATCGCTTTCCCCTCCTGTCGTTGGGCCGTCAGGGGCTCCGCCCCTGAACCCCACCGGGCGCCGCCCGGACCTGCCAGAGGCTCTGCCTCTGGACTCCGCCAAAGGGGCGCAGCCCCTTTGGAAACCCATCTTGTTCCAGATTTTTTGTGTCGTTTATGTTTCCGGCGGCGCTTCCGATATTGGCTCGCTTTCCGGCGGCGCGCTGGATACCGGCGCGGACACGCTGTCGGGTGCGGCGGATGGTTCCGTCTGCGCTGGTGCAGCCTTCGGGTCGAGGACACACACCTGCCCCTGTGTAAGTATCAGCGGCTTTGCGTCTTGGCAAAGCACGGCCAACGGGCGGTTCTCCGTGCGCACCATGCCCTCGAACGCGCCGTTTTCTTTGTAGCAGAGTACGCCCTCATGCGTCATTACATAGGCCCCGCCGCGTCCCGCTGCCACGCCCAAGCACCGCGCCCGCACCGCCGCGCTGCCCGTCTCCCGCAGTTTCGCATCCAGAACCGCCAACTGCGTGGCGGCGCTGTGTACGCCGTCGCCAAAGAGGAGCGCGATCGTTTTGTCTTTCCCGACAGCGGCGCTTTGCAAGGCGCGCCCGGCAAAGCCATAGCGGTACAGCTCGCTTCCGTCCGAGGTCTTATACACCGCCGCGTAGGTATCGTATACCACGAGGATTTCCGAACTGGACAGGTAGTACAGCTTCAGCGGCAATCCCTCCGTGTTGCGGATGGTGATATAGTCGTCCCGGCCCGTGTGCATCAGGTAGACCGAGCCGCCCAGCGCGCCGCCCGACGCGTAGGGGCAGCCCGCCGCGAACTGCTTGTTATCGGAACAGGCGGCCAGCGCCGTGGGCAGGTCCTGTGTGCGGAAAGCATAGATTTCCTCAAACGAGGCGTTATAGATCGTCAGCCGCGACTTTGTGAACACCGCCAGCGTACCGTTCGGACTCATGGCGCAAAGCTGCACCGCGTCGTCAAACTTCTGTTCAAATAGTGTGCGACTGCGGCTCTCCACGCGCAGTTCCTTCCCGCCCCGGTTGTAAATACATACGCGCGTATTGCCCGCGGTAATATCCGCCCGGCCATACCCGTGCTGCAAACGGCGCAGTTCGCGCCCGCCCGCCGAGTAAAGCACTAAATCCTGCCCGCCCACCGCCGCAAACCCGCCCGAAAGCGGCTGCGCGGTGCGGAAGCCTGTCAGCGTGAACGAGGCCGGGAAGCCGGGGCCGGGCGTGAGCGCGATGGTAACGGTATCCACCAAGTCGCCCAACAGCGCCAGCGACGCGCCATAGATGCCCGTAAAGCCCGCCAGCACCGCCGCCAGCAGCACAACGCATACAATACCAATGCGCAAATGCCGCATGCGCTTTCGGCGGCGGATCTTTTCCAGCCGTTCGACGTTGCCTCGCGGCGCGTGTGCAGCCTGCTTTGGGGCCGCACCGGCGCGCTTGCGCTGTACGATATGCACGCCGCGCGGCATCTGTTCCTGCGGGGGCGGCGGGGCCTGCGGTTCCCTTGTATCGCATGAAATCCAGTCCATAAATTTCTGTTTCACTCTCCGCCGCTCTGCGCGGGCACGCAGAAATCCGGCTTTTCATAGTGTACTTTCCAGAGGAACAAGCCCCCGGCGGGAGCGGTGTCGCCCGCCAGCGCACGGTCCCTGCCCCGAATCACCTCCGGCACGCGCTCAGGCTCCATGCGCCCCGCGCCTGCCTCCACAAGCGTTCCCATCATAATGCGTACCATGTTGTAGAGGTAGCCGTCCGCGCACACATGGAAGGAAATATCCTCCCCTTCCCGGCGCACCCGCGCGAAAAACACGGTGCGGCGCGTATCGGCGATATCCCCGCCCACCGATTGAAACGAGGCAAAGTCATGGGTGCCGACAAAGTACGCGGCGGCCCGCGCCATCTTTTCCGCATTCAGCGGCGCGGGATAGCGCCAGCACAGCCCGTTCTGGAAGGGGTCGGCGATGGGGCTGTTGTGGATTCGGTACAGGTATTCCTTGCATATGGCGCTGTAGCGGGCGTGGAAACCGGGCGGGACCTCCCGCGCGGACACCACCCGGATATCGTCGGGCAGGAAGCGGTTGACGGCCAGCGGCAGCTTGCGCGGCGCGATAGGCTTTGGCTGTGTGTAGCTGACGCAGTAGCCCATCGCATGCACGCCCGCATCCGTGCGCGAACAGCCCTTGACGGGCGGGCGTGTGCCGTACAGGCGTTCCAGCGCGTCTTGCAACACCTCGCACACCGAGAGCGCGTTTTTCTGCACCTGGAAACCGTGATAGCGCGCGCCGTTGAATTTCAGGGTGATCAGCGTGTGCATATGTCCCTCCCGCCGGTTTTATCCAATGCGCTTAAACCAGAGATTGCTCAGGCCAATGGCTGTGAATACAAGCACCGCCAACGCGGCAATGGCAAGGTCGGACGGGCGCATGCGTAATTGTTTGAGGCGCGTGCGCCCCTCGCCTCCGTGGTAGCAACGGCATTCCATCGCCATCGCCAGTTCATCGGCGCGGCGGAAAGCCGAGACAAATAAGGGGATCAGCACGGGGATCAGGGCTTTGACGCGCTGACGCAGGGTGCCGGAATCCAGCTCCGCGCCGCGCGCCTTCTGCGCGTTCATAATCTTCTCTGTCTCCTCCAACAGCACCGGGATAAAGCGGAGGGCGATCGTCATCATCATCGCCAACTCATGCACGGGCAGATGGAGCTTGGACAGGGGCATCAAAAGCTGTTCAATGGCGTCCGTCAGCACAATGGGACTGGTGGTATACGTCAGCAGGCTGGTGCCTGCAATCAGGCAGATGATACGCACGGCCATGACAATGGCATAATAGATGCCCTCGCGGTAAATGGTGAAAATCCACCAGGAGAAAATCGGCTCGCTTGGCCCGGTCATAAAAAACAGGTTGAGTACCGCCGTAAACAGGAGGATGGGGATGATGGGCTTGATGCTCTTGGCAATGAGCTTCAAAGGAATCTTTGCAATGGTATACAGCACCACCAGGAACACAATGGAAATCACAAGCCCCATCGGGTTGGAGCCGACGAACAGCATCACGATATAGGCGATCGTCAGCACGAGTTTTACGCGGGGGTCAAGACGATGGAGCGCCGAATGGCCGGGGAAATGCTGACCGATGGTGATGTCCCGCAGCATCTCACGCACCCCCTTTCGCGGCCCGCGCGGCCAGGATGGTTTTGACGGCATAGGGGACGGTGTATACATCGGCGTCGATATCCAGCCCCATTTCCCGCAGGCGCAGGAACACCTTCGTCACTTCAGGCACGGAAAGGCCCAGTTTTAGCAGCTCCGGCGCGCGCGCGAACACCTTCGCCGTCTCGTCGTACATAGCAATCTTCCCGGCGTTCAGCACCAGTACGCGGCTGGCGTAGCGCGCCACGTCCTCCATCGAGTGGCTGACAAGTACGACGGTCGTCCCCGTCTCCTTGTGGTAGCGGTGTATCTGTCCCAGGATGGTATCGCGCCCCTCCGGGTCCAGCCCGGCGGCGGGTTCATCCAAAACGATCACCTTCGGTTCCATCGCCAATACGCCCGCAATAGCGACGCGCCGTTTCTGCCCGCCCGAAAGCTCAAAGGGGCTGCGCTGGAGCCACGCCTCTTCAATCCCGCAGAAAGCGGCGGCCCGGCGCACGCGCGCTTCAATTTCCGGTTTCGACAGGCCCATGTTGCCCGGCCCGAACGCGATATCTTTGTAGACCGTCTCCTCAAAGAGCTGGTACTCCGGGTACTGAAACACAAGGCCGACTTTGAAACGGAACTGCCGGATCTTCGCGGGGTCGGCCCAGAGGTCCTCGCCGTCAATATACACCTTGCCGGAGGATGGGCGGTTGATGCCATTGAAATGGGCGATCAGCGTAGATTTGCCGCACCCTGTCGCGCCAATCACGCCCACAAACGCCCCCTGTTCGATTTCAAAGCTCACATGGTCCAGCGCCACCGTCTCGTCGGGCATGCCGGGATTATAGAGGTAGGTCAGGTCCTCGGTTTTCACGATCGCAGGCATTCTCACGCCTCCTTCCCGGCGGGCGCGGCACGGCCTGCCAGCAGCTTGTAAATGGCCGCCGCGCAGGATTCCACGTCGATGATGTCGTCCGGCATGGGGCAGCCGGCTTCCGTAAGTGCGCGGCACAGCTCGGCGGACTGCGGCACATCTAAATGCAGCGCCCGCAGCCGCCCAGCCTGCCGGAAAACCTCTTTGGGCGTGCCCTCCAGCGCAATCTTCCCCTCGGCCATCACAATCACGCGGTCGGCGGCGGCGGCCTCCTCCATATAGTGTGTAATCTCCACAACGGTGATGCCGTATTCCCGGTTCAGCCGCCGCACCGTGCGCATCACCTGTTCGCGCCCGATGGGGTCCAGCATGGCGGTGGCCTCGTCGAGTACCAGGCAGTCGGGCCGCATGGCGATAACGCCCGCGATGGCGACGCGCTGCTTCTGCCCGCCGGAGAGCTTATGCGGCGCTTTTTCGCGGAATTTCCAGACACCCGCCAGGCGCATGGCCTCGTCGACACGCGCGCGCATTTCATCGGGCGGCACGCCTAAATTTTCCAGCGCGAACGCAACATCCTCCTCCACGATGGTGGCGACGATCTGGTTATCGGGGTTCTGGAACACCATGCCGACCTTCTGCCGGATATCAAACAGCCGCGCCTCGTCGCTCGTGGGGATATCCTCCACATACACCGTGCCGCTCTGCGGCAGCAGAATCGCGTTGAAGTGCTTCGCCAACGTCGACTTCCCGCACCCGTTCGCGCCCAACACCGCCACCAGTTCCCCGCGCCCCACGCGCACCGAAAGCCCGTCCACCGCCGCCTGCCCTTCGTCCGCGTACCGGAACGTAATATTCTCGCTCTTGAGCATTTCTTTCATACTTTCCCTCATGCTGTGTCGGGCTGCCGCCCGAACCTGCCCAGAGGGCGCCGCCCTCTGGACTCCTGCCAGCCTTTGAAAAGGCTGGACCAAAACTTTCAATCCCCTCGAAAATTGCCATTTTCGAGGGACAAACCCCAAACTCGCGCACCGCAAACGCCCTCACAAGCACGCCGCCCTTCTCTCCACCCATAGAGATTCAGCGGCGCACAGCGCCGGACGGGCTGTTCCATTGTTGTTCTTTTTGCCAAGCTTTTTCTTTCAAGAAAAAGCGGAGGAAATCCACCAGGCGGTGGCGCCGCAGGGCAGGATACCACCCGTGGCGGTCACGGGCAGGCCAATCTCGTCGCATTCCGTATGGCCGCCGTGTACTTTGCCGATGCGCGCCGCCAGCATGTAGGCCATGACGCTGGGGGACAGGCCCGTGGTGTAGCTGTTGACGGCCACGAAAAGGGGGGCGTCGGTAAGGACTTCGGCACACAGCGCGATGAGGTCGTCTATGCGTTCTTCTAACTTCCAGACCTCGCCCGACGGGCCGCGTCCATAACTGGGCGGGTCCATGATGAGGCCGTCGTACCGGACGCCGCGCCGTATTTCCCGCGCAACAAATTTCGCGCAGTCGTCTACAATCCACCGGATGGGCTTGTCCGCCAGGCCGCTGGCGGCGGCGTTCTCCTTTCCCCACGCCACCATGCCCTTGCTGGCGTCCACATGGCAGACGCTTGCGCCCGCTGACGCGCAGGCCAGCGTCGCGCCGCCTGTATAGCCAAACAGGTTCAGTACACGCACGGGCCGCCCCGCCGCCGCGATCAGGCGCGCGTATGCGTCCCAGTTGACGGCCTGCTCCGGGAATACGCCCGTGTGCTTGAAACCTGTGGGGGAGACGGTCAGTTTCAGGCTACCGTAGGCGATCTGCCACTTTTCGGGCATTTTGCGCCGGTACTCCCAGGCGCCGCCGCCCGTGGCCGCGCGATGGTATACCGCGTTCGCGCGCGCCCAGAGGGGACTTGTCTCGCCCGTTTTCCAGATTACCTGCGGGTCGGGACGCACTAAGAGCGTATCTCCCCAGCGCTCCAGGCGGTTGCCGTGCGTCGCGTCGATCAGTTCATAGTCTTTCCAGCCATCCGCTGTGCGCATGCTACAGATCCTCCATCGACTGCTGCCCGTTTGCCTGCGGCGTGCCGGGCGCTTTCATGCCAAGATGCTCATAGGCCAGGCGCGTCACACAGCGGCCGCGCGGCGTGCGCGTCAGGTAGCCCATCTGCATCAGGTACGGCTCGCATACGTCCTCTAAGGTGACGGCCTCCTCGCCCAGCGCCGCCGCGATTGTCTCCAGCCCCACCGGGCCGCCGCCGTACATCTCGATGATGGCGCGCAACAGGCTCCTGTCCAGCTCGTCCAGGCCGGTCTTGTCGATGCCCATGCGGCGCAGCGCCTCCTGTGCGATGTTTGCGTCAATCACGCCGTTGCCCAACACGACGGCGAAATCCCGCGCACGCTTGAGCAGTCGGTTTGCCACACGCGGCGTGCCCCGGCTGCACCGCGCCATTTCCAGCGCGCCGTCCTCCTCACAGGGCACGTTCAGAATCGCCGCTGAGCGACGGATAATGCGCGCAAGCTCCTGCGGGGAGTACAGCTCCAATTTCAGCAGCACGCCGAAGCGGTCGCGCAGGGGGCTTGTAATCTGGCCCGCACGCGTTGTCGCGCCCACCAATGTAAAGCGCGGGAGGTTGATGCGGATGGACTGCGCCGAAGGACCTTTGCCGATCATGATGTCCAGCGCGTAATCTTCCAGCGCCGGGTATAAGACCTCCTCCACCTGCCGGGACAGACGGTGGATCTCGTCGATAAACAGCACGTCGCCCTCCTGGAGGTTCGTCAGCAGCGCGGCCAGGTCGCCGGGCTTTTCGATCGCCGGGCCGCTTGTGATGCGTATCTGTACGCCCATCTCGTGCGCCACGATGCACGCAAGCGTCGTTTTGCCCAGCCCCGGCGGGCCGTACAACAACAGATGATCCAGCGGCTCCGCGCGCATCTGCGCCGCCCGCAGATAGATTTTCAGGTTTTCCTTTGCCTTGTCCTGCCCGATGTATTCTTCCAGCGATTTGGGCCGCAGGCTTGCCTCGCTGTCCTGATCCTCCGGCTCCGGCTGTGGGCTGACGACCCGCTGATTCGGGTCAACTTGTACGGTTTCCAGCGCCATGCGCAGCCTCCTTTTTTATCGTTTCTTCTGCCCGATGCCCCGCAGCGCCAGGCGTACCAGCTCCTGTACGGGCAGGGCAGGATCCAGCGGCGCGAGCGCCTCGGCGGCCTCACTGCCTGTGTAGCCCAGGGCCGTCAGCGCGGCGGCGGCCTGCGCCATGCCGCCCGCGGGCGCGGCCTGTGTGGCGGATACGGCCCCCGCTGAAAGCCCGCCTGCAAAGCTCCTGCCCACCTTGTCTTTCAGTTCCAGCACCAGCCTCTGCGCCAGTTTCGGCCCTACGCCGCTCGCGGCCTTGAAGGCCTTGTGATCGCCTGACGCAATGGCAAGGGCGATGCGTTCGGGGGAAAGGACGCTCAGGATTGCCAGCCCCGCTTTCGGCCCCACACCAGAAACGCTTGTGAGCAGCCGGAACATCGACTGGCTCTCCCTGTCGGCAAAGCCAAAGAGCGATATGTCGTTTTCGGTGATGTTCAAACAGGTGTACAGCGTACATTCTTCCCCCACCGCCGGCAGCGCGCCCGCCGTCGTGGAGGGGATCGCCGCCAGGTACCCTACGCCCGCGCAGGAGACAACGGCGGAATCCGGCGTTTTTTCCATCAGCCTGCCAGTAAGCGAAACGATCATTTTACACTTGCCTCCCCATCACGGCGCGCGATACGCGGCCCTATCCTTTTTGGAAGTGTCCAGGCCGCAGGAAACACAAAAGTACCGCATTTTGAACACTTCCCCCTTTTACTCGTACCCCATCTGCTGACGCTTTGTTTTCGCCATGCCGTACTGGCGTGAACGAAAGCTGTAAGCGTGGCAGATTGCCATCGCGAGCGCGTCGGCGGTGTCGTCGGGCTTGGGCACGGCGTCCAGATGCAGCAGGCGCTTTGTCATCTCCTGCACCTGCTTCTTGGGGGCGCGGCCATAGCCGGAAACGCTCTGTTTCACCTGCAAGGGCGTATACTCGAAAATCGGCACCCTCGCCCGGCGCGCCGCTAACAGCAGCACCCCGCGCGCCTCGGCCACCGCAATCACCGTCTTTTGGTTCGTGGTGTAGAACAGCGTTTCCATTGCCAGCGCGTCCGGCTGTACGTTGGAGAGGAGCTGGTTCATGTCGTCGTAAATCTCCGCCAGGCGGTCTTCAAACGCCGTGTGCGAGGCGGTGGTGATTGCGCCATATTGCAGCGTCTGAAAGCGGTTCGCCGTATAGTCTACCGCGCCAAAGCCGACAATGGCATAACCGGGGTCGATACCAAGGATGCGCACGGCGGATCCCCCCTTTCTCCTCATCCGTAAGGAACAAATAAACGGCGCTTTGTCTATCATAACACATTCTTGCGCCCGTGACAAGCATACTAAGAAACAAGGAAATCAATTTTCCCTGTTTTTCCTGTTTTCTTCCCGCCCACGGCCTGGGAACGCGCCGACCGGGAACGGCCAAAACAAGGCAGCCCAACATTACCGACGCTTGACCTTGCGCCGGAAAAGGCTTATTATAGTACCTGTACGAAGCGCGAAAGGATTTTTTGCCATGCTGTTCAATTCCGCTGTTTTCCTCTGGCGGTTCCTGCCCCTGTGCCTGGCCGCATACTGCCTTGTGAAACCGCGCGCGCGCAACGCGGTGCTGCTGGCGATGAGCCTTGTGTTCTACGCATGGGGCGGGCCGCGCTATCTGCTGCTTTTGCTCGGCTCCATCCTCTGGAACTGGCTGGGCGGGCTTGCGCTGGATAAGGCCGCGCCGCGCGCCCGCCGCGCCGTTTTAGCCGTGGGCCTCGCGGGGAACTTAGGGCTTTTGTTCTACTTCAAATATTTTTCGTTCCTGTCGCAAAGCCTGCGCGAGGCCGTGGGCGGCGGGTGGGTCGTGCGGGATATCGTGCTGCCCGTCGGCATTTCGTTTTACACGTTCCAGGCGATGAGCTACCTCATTGACCTGTACAAGGGCGGTATCCGCGTACAGAAAAGCCTTGTTTCGCTCGCGCTGTATATCAGCCTGTTCCCGCAGCTCGTCGCCGGGCCGATTGTGCGCTATGCGGACATAGAAACGCAGCTGCAAGCCCGCACGGTGGATGTGCGCGGCTTTGCCTATGGCGCGAAACGCTTTATCTACGGCCTCGCCAAAAAGGTGCTGTGCGCCAACACGCTTGCCACGGCGGCGGATATGGCCTTCGGCGTGGACCCCGCCTCGCTCTCGACCGGCGCGGCCTGGCTGGCGGCGGCGCTGTACGGGCTGCAAATCTACTTTGATTTCAGCGGCTATTCCGATATGGCTGTCGGCCTGGGGCGCATGTTCGGGTTCCGCTTTCCTGAAAATTTCGACTACCCCTATCTTTCCAAAAGCATCCAGGAATTTTGGCGGCGGTGGCATATCACGCTCTCCACCTGGTTCCGCGAATACGTCTATATCCCCTTGGGCGGCAACCGGCGCGGCAGGGCACGCACCTACCGCAACCTTCTGATTGTCTTTTTCCTGACGGGGCTTTGGCACGGCGCGAACTGGACGTTCCTGTGCTGGGGGCTTTGGCACGGCGCGTTCCTGTTAGCGGAACGCCTGGGGCTGAAAAAGCTGCTAAGCCGCCAGTACGCCTCCCCTCTGGCGCATATGTATACGCTGACGGTCTGCCTGCTGGGCTGGGTGCTGTTCCGCGCCGACAGCCTGGGCCACGCGGCGGGGATATTCGCCCGCATGTTCTCGCTGTCCGGCGGCCCTGTTGGGGCGTCGGCGCTGCTGAACGGGCAGGCGCTTTGCGCGCTCGTATTGGGCGCGGCGCTGTGCGGCCCCATACAGCGGCTGTGCCCGGCTCTGGCGGCGCGGGTGCGCAGTGAGGAGATACCCGTGTGGGAAACCGTGTGCCTCTCGGTGCTTTTGCTGCTGTGCCTTGCCTGCGTGGCGGCGGGGGCGTATGACGCATTCATCTACTTCCAATTCTGACAGGAGGGGCGCGCCCATGAAAATACAGAAAAACGCGCACAGGGGGCGGATGGCCGTTCTGCGGCGGCGCTGGGCGGCGGGCGGGCTGCTGGCACTGCTGTTTGTGCTGTGCGTTTTCCCCATCCGCCTGTGGATGGAGGGTTTTTCAACCTTAGAGATCGAATACCGCGTCTCCGCCCCCACTTCCTTGACCGCCGAGGTGCGCAGCACCGACGGCGCCGCCCTTTCCACACAGCGCGCCCTTGTGGGCGACGGCGCGTGGCACTGCGCGTCCTTCCCCTGCCCCCTCAAAGATTTTTCCGGTTTCTGGCTGCGCTTTGAGAGCGCGCAGGCGGTGGAGATACGCGCCGTCACACTGCGCACGGCGGGCCTGCGGCGCGCCGTCTATACGGGGGCCGATTTCCCCTATACCATCCTTGACGCCGCCGAGGCCGAGACGGGGGCTGACAGTTGGACGCTCCGCCCTGCGCGCGCCGGGGCAACCTGGCGCTTTTCCGCCCCCGCGCAGACTGCCGGGCGCATCAAAACAGCGGCGTTGGCGTGTGCCCTGGCCTTCGCGGCGGCGGCAGCGCTCACATATGCCCTCCTGCCGCGCCTGCAACGCCTCACCGAACGAGCGGGTGGCCCGGTGACGGCGCTTGCGGCGGTGTTCCTGACGGCGCTCCTGCTGTCCCTCGCACAGCCGTTCGCGGGCGCGGGGAAGCTTTTCTCTCCCACACACGAGGAGGACGATTTTGAAAACCGCACGCTTGCCGAACGCCCCGTCTTTGACGCAGCACAGCCGGAGGCGTTCCCGGCGCAGTATGAAACATACTTGAACGACCATATTCCCTTCAAGCAGCAGCTTGTGGGGCTGTACAGTTCCATCCTCTACCACTGTTTCCATCAGAGTACCGATGACGCAGTGCTTCTGGGACAGGATGGCTGGCTGTTTTACGATTCCGCCAAAAAAGGCGACGGCGACACCCTGCGCGATTACGCGGGCGAGGAGCCGTATTCCGACGCGGAAACAACCGCCGCTATTGACACCGTGCGCGCGCTCTGGGAAACCTGTAAGGCGCGCGGCATTCCCTTTGCTTTCCTGGCCCCGCCCAATAAAAGCAACATCTATGGGGAATACCTGCCGGAGGGATATACACGGGCAGCGCGGCAGCGCATGGACGCATTGGCGGCGCAGTTCACCCGAAGCGGCCTGCCTTTCCTTTATCCCAAGTCGCTTTTGGTGGAGCATAAGGGAGTCGAACCCCTTTACTATAAACTGGACTCCCACTGGAACGAGCGGGGGGCATATTTTGCTTATCGGGAATTGTACGCACTGTTGTATGGGGAAACGCTGCCGCCGCTTGTGGAACTTTCCACAGCGCAGGAGACGATTGGCAAGGGCGACCTCTCCAAAATGGCGCAGATTTCCGGCATGCGCGACACGTTATATACTGTCGGCTACCGCCCGGAGGTATCGGGGGAGGCTGTGAAAGAAAGCCTGGGCCGTGACCCGTTCGACTTCATCCTGCGTCAGGAGGGCGCGGCGGAACGCACGGTGCTGCTTTTGCGCGACTCCTACGCGATCGCGCTGATCCCGTTCCTCCAAAAAGATCACGCTACCCTTGTCAGCCTGCGCTACTCCCCCGCCCTCGACATCGCCGCGCTGATCGACCAATACCAGCCCGATGCTGTAATCTTAGAGCTTGTCGAACGCAACATGCCCACGCTGATGAACTCCTAAATATAAAATCATCCTGCGCCCATACGGACGTATGGGCGCTATTAAAGTTTCCGTCCACCCTTTTCGCTGCGCCCGCAGGCGCGTCCACGCGAGCAACCGCCGCGCAGCGGCGGCTCTTAGCGAGTCGGAAAGGGTGGCGGATTCCAAAGGCAGAGCCTTTGGCCGGTCCAGCGGGACGCTGGCGGGATTCCAAAGGGCGGCGCCCTTTGGTGGGGCGGGCTACCGCCTGCCCCAGTGCAGCGCGCACCAGAAGGGGGAGTGTTCGACGGCGTAACAGTAGAGGTAGAGTTCCTGGGCGGTGGCGGCGTCCCAGTTGGGGACGGCGGGGCCGGCAGCTTTGCCGAGGGCGGCTAAGAGACGGCGGATGGGGGCGGAGAGTTTCCAGGATGTGGAACTGCTCAGTTCGCGCGCTTTGACGTACCAAGCGGCGCGGTCGAGTTCTTCTTCCTTTTTGTGCAGGGTGCCGCCGTTTTGGCCCCAGTGCAGGTCGTATATCTCGCGCGCCGGGATGGGGATAGGGTAGGCGCGCATTTTTTCATATAGCTGGCTTTGATACCGCTCTATTGCTTCGCGGCGCGCGGCGTATATCTCCTGCTCGAAGGGCACACGGTAGATGCTGGTCGCTTTCGGGATGCCTGTTACCGGCGCGCGGCTCACCATGCGCAGCCATAAGTCCCAGTCTTCCAGCGCGTCCTGGTTGGGGTCAAGGCCGCCGCACGCCTCGTACAGGGATTTGCGGAATACCACCGCCTGGATGGGGACGGGGTTGTCCAGGCAGAAATCCAAGGCGCGCAGGTTATCCTTTCCCATGTTCCGCTTTACGATAAACTCGGCGCGTACACCCGCCGGGCACCGGCCCTCTATCGCCCGCGCACACCACAAGCCGGAATCGGGGTGGTCTTCTATTGCGCGCGCCATCACCTCTAAATGCTCGGCAAACCAGTAGTCGTCGTCGTCTAAAAAGCATACATACTCTGTTTTCGCCCGCGCGACACCCTCGTTGCCCGCACGGCATCGGCCCCAATGGGCGTTGGCCGCTACATATGCTATATCCAGCCACGCCTTTGCCTCGTTTACGGCCTCCTCGGAAATGGGCGTTTCGCCGTCCTCCACTACAATCACGGAAAACGCTTTGTATGTCTGCCAGCGCAGGCTTTGCAGGGTCAGGCGCAGTACGTCGGGGCGCTGGAAGGTGCGGATTACGACCGTGAACGCCGGGCGGATCGTGGGCGGCACATGCGCGTATTTGCCCCCCGCGCGGATAAACACCCCAGGCGCGTCCGATTCCCTCTGTGCCTGGGACATATCCTCGGTTCCTTCCTCCCTCCGCCCGCCTGTATCCGCCGTTTTTACCACAGCGCCGGGCACATAGCGCAGCTTCCAGCCATGCGCCCGCAGGCGGGCGCTCAGCGCGGCAGCATCCGTGCCCAGGCGCACGCCCTCAAAACCGCCCGCCTGAACAAACGCGGCGCGGCGCACGGCGAAGCATACGCCAAGACAGTTCGTTTCCAATGTGACGGGATTGTAATATTTGCCGTTTTCATAGGGCAGTGTGCGCGGCTCAAAAGCGGCGAAATCCTCGCCCGCCTCGCTGATTGCTTCTTCTATCGCCGCAAATGTGCTTTTCTCCGGCTCCGCGCCCTCCTCACAGAAAAAAATCCATTCCCGCTTGCCCGCCTCAGCTTCCGCCTGGGCCTCCCGCAGCGCGCCGCGCCGCGCACGGCAAATATCAAATTCCATTGCCTGCTCCTTTCCATACGAATCGCACATTTACTGAAAGCCTATATTTCCTGCCCCTCCGCCCTTCGGGCGGGGATACAGACGCGGCTTTGCCTCTATCAATCGATCCGCTCCCCTTCGCTGTTGCACGTTTCCCGGAAACGCGCAGCGGAGGAAGGCGGTTCCCCTTTATGGTACAGGTGCGACAAATCCCCAAATGACAGCATGCGAAACAGCGCAATGCCCTCGCGGCGCTCCTCGGTGATAAGCGTTGTGACAGAAGACGGCAGCGCGCATGTGCCGTGCCACAAAACAACCGGGGATATGTGCAGCAGATGGCTCAACAGCACCCCCTCCACGCCGAAATGGCAGAAAAACACAATGGTTTCCCTGTTCGGGCGCGCCGCCCTGTACCATGTACCCTCGCGCTCGTAGCCGTGGCGCGCCAGCAGTGCATCTAAGTTTGCTGTCACCCAGTCGTACTGCTCCTTTACGCCGCCCGCCTGCATGCGCTCGTTTTCAAACCAGTGATCGTACTCGAAAAAGCGCGCGTCGGGCATCCAGTCCTGCGGCAACCAATCCCAGGGGATGCTCTCCTTGTCGGGCTTGTCGGGTCTCACAATCGGCGCTTTGAACTCGCGCAACCACTCACATTCCTCGGCGGTGCGGCCCAGCGCTTTCAGCGTGCCACTGGCGGTGTCCTTCGCGCGGCCCAGAGGGGAACAGTAATAATGCTCGGCAGGCGTCTGCGCCAGCCGCTCCGTGAGGCAGGCGGCCTCGCGCCAGCCTTTTTCGGTGAGGGAATCAATCGAATAGTCCGGGTCCGCATGGCGGACGATCATCAGCTTCATCATGCCCTCCTATAAAAATTGCCCGCCATGCAGGCGGGCAATGGGATACATAGAAATTACTCGTTGATCTTCGTGACAACGCCAGATCCAACGGTGCGGCCGCCCTCGCGGATAGCGAAACGCAGGCCCTCCTCAATAGCAATCGGCGTGATCAGCTCTACATCCATGACGACGTTATCGCCAGGCATGCACATCTCGGTGCCTTCCGGCAGCGTGATGACGCCTGTAACGTCAGTGGTGCGGAAATAGAACTGCGGACGATAATTGTTGAAGAACGGCGTGTGGCGGCCGCCCTCGTCCTTCGTCAGGACGTACACCTGACCGGAAAACTTGGTGTGCGGATGGATGGAACCGGGCTTGGACAGGACCTGCCCGCGCTCGATCTCGTTGCGCTGTACGCCGCGCAGCAGCGCGCCGATGTTGTCGCCCGCCTGTGCGAAGTCCAGCGTCTTGCGGAACATTTCCAGGCCGGTGATAGTTGTCTTGCGCTTCTCCTCAACAAGGCCGACAATTTCGACTTCCTCGCCAACCTTCACGACGCCGCGCTCCACACGGCCCGTAGCGACGGTGCCGCGGCCGGTAATCGTCATAACGTCCTCAACGCTCATCAGGAACGGCAGGTCTTCCTTGCGGTCCGGGGTCGGGATATAGTCGTCGACGGCCTGCATCAGATCCAGTACGCACTTGTACTCAGGCGCGTTAACGTCGTTGGAGCCGGACTCCAGGGCTGCCAGCGCGCTGCCGCGGATGATGGGTGTGTCGTCGCCGGGGAACTCGTACTCGTTCAGCAGGTCGCGGATCTCCATCTCGACAAGGTCCAGCAGTTCCTCGTCGTCGACCTGGTCGCATTTGTTCATGAACACAACGATATAGGGCACGCCAACCTGACGGGAGAGCAGGATATGCTCGCGGGTCTGGGGCATCGGGCCGTCGGAAGCGGATACGACCAGGATTGCGCCGTCCATCTGCGCAGCGCCCGTGATCATGTTCTTCACATAGTCAGCGTGGCCCGGGCAGTCAACGTGTGCATAGTGGCGGGCATCTGTCTGATACTCGACGTGTGCGGTGTTGATGGTGATGCCGCGCTCGCGCTCCTCAGGAGCCTTGTCGATATTCGCGTAGTCGGTGAACTCGGCGTCGCCCTTCATGGCAAGCACCTTCGTGATCGCCGCTGTCAGGGTCGTTTTGCCGTGGTCAACGTGGCCGATGGTGCCGATGTTGACATGCGGTTTGTTGCGCTCAAATTTTGCCTTGGCCATTGGATTTTTCCTCCCTTATAAAAAACTGGTTGTCCTTAATAGGCATTGTACTAAATACTGGGCAAAAAATCAAGTGTTTCCGGCACAAATACGCCGGGAAATTTGCAGATTTTTACGCATCGTGCTTGGCGCGGCCCGCCATGATGCTCTCGGCAATGCTCTTGGGCACGTCGATATAGTGGCTCGGCTCCATGGTGTACTGGCCGCGGCCCTGCGTTTTGCTGCGCAGGTCGGTCGCGTAGCCGAACATGTTGGAGAGCGGGACAAGAGCGTCGATCTGCTGTGTGCCGCTGCGGGCCTCGGTGCCCTGAATCTGGCCGCGCCGGGCGTTGATATCGCCGATGACATCGCCCATATACTCATCCGGCACAATAACGGCCACCTTCATGATCGGCTCTAAGATTACGGGGTCCGCCTTGCGCATGGCTTCCTTGAACGCCATGGAAC
>CANCXY010000012.1 GCA_947381875.1 uncultured Clostridia bacterium
TCTGGACTCCGCCAAAGGGGCGCAGCCCCTTTGGAAACCCATCTTGTCCCAGTTTGGGTTTTGTTTTGCCAGCCCCTGCCCCGTTGGGAACGGAGAGGCAGGGGCTGGCGTTTTGTAAGGGGATGGTTTTATGCCTTTGGCCGGGCTTCTGGTGATGGGGCCTGTTATCGTTCTCGCGGGCGGTATTTTCCTTTTGCGGTATTGTATCGGGAAAATAGCCTTTTGGGGAAAGGCATATTTACAGCAGGGGTATGATATTTTTCAGTCGAACCTGTCCGCCTGCTGCCTGCTTGATACAGCTTTGCTGTTCGCCCTTTGCGTTATGGGCTTTTTTATGTACCGCTTTCGCCCTTCTGTACCTCAAATCCGGGAGATGGGCGGGGTGAGATGGCTGATTATCCTTGTGCTGCTGGTCCTGTTCAGCCTGCCGTTTAGAAGGAGCTGCGTTTTTTATAACAGCGGCGGCCTTTTGATTGTAAAACCGTTCCGGCAGCCCCGCCTTGTGCCCTGGGAGGAGATCGGAAGTATACGGAAATGGCGTTCCCCTCAAAAATACTATATTGTGTTGGATAGGGAGGGGAAACGGCTGGCGGTATTTCCTTTGAACAGGAAAACAAAGCGGTTTATGGAGACAGCCCGGCAGGAAATAGCGGTTCTGTAACAGGGAAACCACTTGAAAACAAACACAGCTTTTCCATATTTCCCCGCCCTTTGGACAGGGAAATATGAAATTTTATGTATTTTCAAAACTGGCATTTTAGCGGCAGCCCCGCCAATACCTCTTTATAGGACAATCGGCATAAGCGCAGGTCAACAGATTTTAACTGGGGCATTTCCAACAGCAGGCGGCAGTCGGTGAAATTTGTATTGTAAAGCGACAGCGTTTGCAGGTTTTTACATTGAGCCAAAAAGGAGAAATCATCCACACAGATTTCTTTTATAGAGAGGTTTTGCAGGTTCTTCATCCGCCCAATGGCCGACCAGTCGTAGAGGGCATAATAATACGGCGATGGCGGGAAATGGCCGTTGGGCCAGCGAAGGATGGCGGAGCGGTTTTCGTCGTCCCAGGCGCGGACATTGCTTTGGTGCAGACGAAACGAAAGCCGTTTGATCCGCTCCAACAGCCGCCGCCAGTCATACGCGGTAGCAGGCAGCCGCCCGCGTTCTTCCAGAATCGCCAGGGCGATCATTGGATGAATGGGAATGCCGTCCGGGGGCGGTGTTTGGTTCATCCCCAAATCCTGTATATCGCAGTAGCGTATCTCAAGACGGTAAGGGCGGGGAATGCCGACGGCAGCGGGGTTGACCGCTTCATGAAGCGCGTCCCGCCAGGCGGTACAGGCCGCCTGATAGATATTATACTTTTTGCTGCAAAGGCTGTAGCGCTCCCGTTCTTCCGGGGTTTTGGGCTTCATATGTATAGGCAGCTCTACCGCAGAGGAAAATTCGGATTGTATTTCCATCAAAATGGCACGCAGCCGCGCGTCGTTCACACGCGGTACGGACAGAATAGCCGCCTCTAACACATCTAAATTTTCCCTCTGCTCTAAGGATGGGAACCAGATATCAACGCGCTGATCTGCATTGGGGAACCGGCGGAGCTGACGCAGGACGCCGCATTTACTGCCGCCTTCCGCTTTCTCCAACAAAGGGGCCGCCTGCTCTATTGTTACCGTTTTGGACTGCGACAAAAGGAACAGCGCGGATTGATCGGATTCCCGCGGCAGTTCCAGCAGTTTGGCTAAAACACGTTCTTTCCATCGGTTGGCAAGAACCGTCCGTTCTATAGGGACATGGTAAAGGGAAAAATGCAATTCCGACAGCACAGAGCTATATAACCCCGCCTCCCACCGTTTGTCCAGAAACTGATGATAAAGTTCCGGGCCGACACGGTACGTTAGCTTCAAAAGGCTTTGGGCGTCTGGAATAGTCAAACGTTCATGGATAACCTGGGATAGAAACGCTTTCGTTTCTTCCGAAAAAGACGGAAACTTTTCCATGCTCTCGATTACAGGCAGGCGTTCTTTCTCGTCGGCAGCCTGGGCGTAATGCTGACGCAGTGCCGCTTCATCCCCGTCTAAATTGGTGCCGAACCAGAAGATATTGTAGCCATTTATCATTTCGCGCAGCCAGCGGCGGTACCAGGATAAAAAATCCGGCTCCCGCGGGAAGAAGATCCAGCTTCCCTCATATTCCATATAGAAAACCCTGCCCCGGTCCGGCCCCGCGACCATCAGACAGGCAAAGCAGGTGTCGCCCTGGGATTCGATGGGAATACAGCCGCGTTTCCAGTTGTCAGGGTCGTCGGCGCTCCATTCCTTTATTTGGGGGGAAATCTGGGGCGTCCTTCCCGGTTCCACCTGCCATCCCAGCCAGCCGCGTACCTGTTCCAGACAAAACAAACCATAATACGGCCCCGCGCCGCCATTGCCCGCCTGTAGAAGGAAGTCGCGGTAATCCTGCGGGAGAGTGGTGCCGATTTCCTGTTCAAATTTCTCCACTTCGTCCAAAGAAGCAGGGGGATTCCATTGGTATTTATGGTGGTCCGCGCCAAATTTCTTGCACTGGGGATCCGCCGCACGCGCTTTTTCCAGCAAAAGGCGCAATTCATTGAATGGAAATGTGTCGGATGTCATACGTTACCACCCTCCTTTTTGATGAATGGAAATGCTTTTGAGTGGCGCGTTTTATTCCTTCCGTTTCTTATCCCGCCATACTTTTGACAGATGCGATGCAAAGAATCAACAGAATTTCTGTACCAACATAAAATAAAAGGATTCGTTTTTCTTCATCAAATATCCTTTCCAAGGATTGACTTTTCAATCCCGATATGCTTATCAAAATGTTATTTGCCACCGGGCAGCGGCGGTATCCGTCCCCCTGATCGAACTTCTGATCTCCCTGCCGCTTGCCGTGACCTCCGGCGTGGCTGTCCCGGAGCCTGTTTTAGCCGCGCCTTTAATAATTCCCACGCTGAAACCGTGTTTTGAGGATACCATATTTTCGACGTGCTGTCAAACCAGAAACCGGGAAATATTTTTTCGGAAAAATCACGGTGGAAATATTCTGCGGGATGTGGTATACTGATTATGGAAGGAGCGTGCCGCACATGGGAATCTTGCCAATAGAAGTAGACATCCTGCCGCCGTGCGACGACCGCATTTTCAAGCTGCTGCTGACAGCGCCGGACGCAAAGCCCGCGCTGATGAGCCTGCTCTCGGCGATTTTAGGGCGGAAAGTGGTCGATGTGGTGGTACATGCAAACGAGGTGCCGAACAGCGACGTGAACGAAAAAGGGGAGCGGTTCGATGTGAACTGCAAAATCGACGACGGCTCCCAGGTAAATCTGGAAATGCAGCTGCATAATATGCCGGAATACCGGGACGGGCAGCGCAAGAACACAAAATGGCGGGGCGTCTACTATCTGACGGACCTGCACTCGTCGCAGGCGTCCAAGGGATTGCCCCGCTATGACAACCTGGTGCGGACATACCAGGTCACATTCTGTGCCTACAATGTTTTCCCGCACCTGCCGGGGTTTGTCAACTCATTCTCCCTGCGCCACGATGAGACAAACGAACTGTTGTGCGACGCAATACAGATTATCTTTGTGGAGTTATCGAAGTTAGAGGAAATTGTAAAGAAACCTGTCAGCGAGATGACGGATTTGGAGAAGTGGTCGGTCTTTTTCCGATACGCGCAGGACCCCAGCTATCGGGCGACGGTGAATGAAGTGATTGAGTCGGAGGAGGGATTACAGGTGGCCGGAGAAATGTTGATGAGCATCAGCAAGAATGAGACAGAGCGCGCGATTTTCCGCAGCAGGAAAAAGTATGAATGGGATGCTGTGGCGAGTATGAAGGTGGAGATGGATGAGGCCCGCGAAGAAGGTCGAGTGGAAGGTCGGGCGGAAGGTCGAGCGGAAGGGATTGCCATCGGGGAAGAACGCGGAGTAAAACTCGGCGAAAAACGAGGTAGGAATGTGAGAAATAGAGAGATTGCCCAAAACCTTATAAAATTAGGTCTGCCACTCGACCAGATCATAATAGCCACGGGAATTGCGCGCGAAGAAGCGGAACAACTGAGCCATATTCCTAACTAAATTGGAGGGGGTTTTTAGTTGACTGACAAATCGTTAATGCAAATTACCGAGGAAGAAGAACAGAAAATGATTGCCCGCAGCAGGAAAAAATATGAGTGGGACAGGGTGGCGTGGATGAAGGTGGAGATGGATGAGGCCAGGGCGGAAGGCCGAGCAGAAGGTTGGGCGGAAAGCCGGGTGGAATCTATCCGCAATGTGATGGACGGTCTCAACATTTCTATTGAACAAGCCATGAATGCCTTGAAAATCCCTGCCGCTGATCATCCGAAATACAGGGAAATGATACCATTACAGTAATCTTTATCAATTTTTCAATACACAGCAATAGAGCGGCTATCCAGCAGGACAGCCGCTCTGTTTTTATTCACCGCAGAGGTATTCTGCACAAAGTCTCAAATAACTTCCCCCGTATCATTCATGGTAAACGAAATGTTATAGGTGCAGTCAAGAGCCTGCGCAATTTTTTCTAAATCGCTTTCAGAAAAATTATCCCGATTGATTTTATTTGATAAATTTTGCCGGGATTGGTTTGTTTTCTGAGCTAAGTCTGCTACTGTCATATTCTTGCGTTTGAGGATGATCCTAATTTTCTCACTCGCAGTCAAATGCAAAGGGAAGCCCCCTTTCTGATAATATCTGGTAGCATACACTATAAAGTATAAAATGTCAATAAAAGGAATTTTAGCATTGACAGAAGACACGAAATAGTGTATAATGTCTTTTCAAGAAAACAAAAGAAGGAGGTGAACACATAATGAAAAAGGACTTGCATCACCGGCTTTCCGACCTGCGCGGCGGGATAAGCGCGATCCAGTGCATTGAGATTGCTATGGAGTTGGCTGGTAATTGCGGGGCTAAAGCCGAACAGGGGCTGTACTATGTAGCGGAACACATGAACACAGATTTGGACGCCTTGGCAGCCGAAATCTCGGAAAATTGAGGATGTGCCGGGCGCACAAAAGCCCGACCACTCCGCATCCGCACCATCAGAACCCCAGCGGCTCGCCCACTAAAATGACCTTGATCCGTTCGGCCTCGCGCTGGTATCGGTGCAGTACATAGGTACAGCAGATACGCGCGGGGCTGTGGCAGTCGCGGCACTGGCCCGTCGCGGCGCAGGGTGTCTGGCAGGAAAGGCGCCTTGCGTTCGCGGGCGCGGCCAGTTCCCGCACGCGCGCTTCAGCGGCTGGCACATCCCGCACGATCTTATTGCAGCCCACGACCAACACCACGCTTTTCGGCCCGAATGAGATCGCCGCGACGCGGTTCGCGTTGCCGTCGACGTTGAAAATCTCGCCCTCCTCTGTGACGGCGTTGGCCGAGGCAAAATAGCAGTCGGCAAAGAACGTCTCACGGTAGATACGCCCTACGTCCGCGCCGGGGGCGTTCCGGTCTAAAAAGCGGTAACAGCCCGAACGCAGCAGGTCCATCACGCCGCATTCGGCCAACGACATGCTGCCGCCCGCGCCGACGAGCGCGCCTTCCGGCACAAGCGTTTTTATCAGCGGTACAACGTCGGCGGCAGCGGCTACACAGTACGCGGCCATATTGTTGCGGCGCAGGGCTTCGGCGGCGCGCTCCATACGCAGGCAAAGGGTATCGCGCAATGCTTCATTCATGGGGAATCATCCTTTCTGTTTTTGTATATGCCCCCGCCCCACGGCACGGAAATCCATTTTGCTGTTTCAAACAGCCGGGTTTATTGGGAGTGTCCAATGCGGGGGGTTTTCGTGTATTTCCCCGCCCGGAGGGCGGGGAAATACACGGCAATAGATCCGCGATGTGGACACTCCCGGTTTATTCGTTCTCGCCGCGCGAAATTGCAAAAACTGATTTTCGCGTCTTTATGGGCGGAGGAATGTACAGAAAATATCTTTGCGCCCTTATGGATCGGAAAACACCCGGCGCAGCGCGGGCGTTTTTTCAATGACGCGCAGCAGCGGAATGCCCAAAACGCCGCAGGCGATCAACTGTCCGACGCCGACCCCGGCGGCCTGCCCCAGGTAGCCTATCGGCGTGCGCGGCCCAAACGCCCAGCACAGTTCCGCGCCCACGATCACGGCGTTGAACAGCACCGGCGGCACAGCGCCCGCCACAGGCATTCCCTTCAGGCGCACATCGCGCAGTTTCCGTGTGGCGAGCGCGGCGGCCAGCGTCGCGGCGGTGCCGAACACGATATCCAGCGCGCCCAGCACATTGGCCCCCGTGAACACACCCACCAGATTGGTGAGAAAGCATCCCAGCGTCACGCCGATCACAGCGTCCGGCGTGAGGATGGGCAAAAGCGTCAGCGCCTCGCTGACGCGCACCTGCACGGAACCAAAGGCAAACGGAGCCAGCGCAAGGCTGAGCGTAGCGTACACCGCGGCAATCAGCGCGCAGCGCACAAGCGAACGGGTCTTTTCGTGTTGCATAAAAAATTCCTCCGGCGGCTGTATTTTACCCCGTCGCCGCCGCCAGCGCGCCAGGGTGACGCGCGCCCGAAAGCGCGCCGGGCACAAAATCCCGCCTGCGCGGTACCAAGTTGCCCTGCCGGGCTGCCGCCCGGACCTGCCCAGAGGGCTGCCGCCCTCTGGACTCCTGCCCAAAGGGCGCCGCCCTTTGGAATCCTGCCAGAGGCTCTGCCTCTGGACTCCGCCACCCTTTGAAAAGGGTGGACGGAAACTTTCAATCGCGGCAATACATTCGTATTGCCGCGGGAGAAACTATTTTTTTGGCGGAGATTCTTCCTCCTCCCAGGTGGTTTCCTGGATAATATACCGCGGCCGGGCCTTTGTCTCGCTGTAGATTTTCCCCACATATTCCCCAATAACGCCCAAACTCAAAAGCTGCACGCCGCCCAGAAAATAAATAGCGCAAATCAAACTTGTCCAGCCCTGCACCGTATAGCCGCACAGCTTGGTGACGATCGTCCAGATAATCGCAAGAAAACTCACCGCGCTCACCAGCGCGCCCGCGGCGGTGATGATGCGCAGCGGCTTGACTGACAGGCTTGTAATGCCGTCAAACGCGAGCGCAAGCATTTTTTTCAGCGGGTAATGGCTCTCGCCCGCGATGCGTTCGGCGCGCTGATAGTATACGCTGGAACAGCGGTATCCTACCAGCGGCACCAGCCCGCGCAAAAACAGGTTCACTTCCTTAAATTCAGCCAGTGCGTCTAAGGCGCGGCGGCTCATCAGGCGGTAGTCGGCGTGGTTGAACACCACGTCCGCGCCCAGCAGACGCATCACATGGTAAAACCCCTCCGCCGTGGTGCGCTTGAACCAGGTGTCCGTCTCGCGCTTGGCCCGCACGCCGTATACGATATCCACGCCCGCCAAAAACTCGTCTACCATCTCATCCATCGCGTTGATGTCGTCCTGCCCGTCGCAGTCGATGGAAATCACGGCGTCCGCAAACTGCCGCGCCGTCATCAGCCCGGCCAGCAGGGCGTTTTGATGCCCCCGGTTGCGCGAGAGGCAGACCCCGCAGAAATGTTTGTCTTGTGCGGACAGCCCCTGGATGATTGCCCACGTCGAATCCTTCGACCCGTCATTGACAAACATCACCCGGCTGCTGTCGGCGATTTTCCCCGCCGCCGTCAGCGCCCGCAGCTTCTCTAAAAAAAGGCCGCTCGTCACCGGCAGCACGGCCTCCTCGTTATAGCAGGGTATCACAATATATAAAACGGGATCCTGCATATCCACCTCCAGATAGAAAATTTTTATGTATTCCCCCGCCCTTTCTTCGGGCGGGGGAATACACGGAAAATATCTCTGCGGCCTGGGCGCTTCCCCATAAGGCGCGGCGGCGCACCCGCCTGTCAGCCATGCGCAAGATGGGTTTCTAAAGGGGCTGTGCCCCTTTGGCGGAGTCCAGAGGCAGAGCCTCTGGCGGGATTCCAAAGGGCGGCGCCCTTTGGCAGGTCAGGCGGAGGGAAAGCCGCGCTGCTCGCCCTCATACACGATCGCTACCGCGTTCGGCCCTGTATTGGTCGCCACGCACGCGCCCAGAAGGAACGTCGCGACGGGCGGACGCCCAAACTCCGCTTTGCATATCTTTGCCAGCATTTTAATATTGCCCTCGTCGGTGCCGCCTACGCCGTAGGGAGAGCCTTCAGCCATGCGTTTTTTGGCCTGCGCGATCAGGCCGGGCATCACGGCGGTATCGCCGCGCACCTTCGCAACAGTGGCGGTTTTGTCATCGATCATACGGATGATGGGGCGCAGGCCCAGCAGTTCGCCCGCGAATGCCGCCGCCGCTGAGACGCGGCCGCTGTTTTTCACATATCGCAGGGTGTACATGGAGAGCATCACTTCCATGCGCGCAAACTTGTCCTCCAGATAGGCGACAAGGGTCGGGGCGTCCGCGCCGGACTGGAGCATGCGCGCGGCCTCGCAGACATGCCAGCCATAGGCCATCGAATAGGTGCGGCTGTCCACTACATGGACGCGCATGGCGGTGCCGGGGCGCTCCTCGCACAACATGTTCGCCGCCATGCGGGCGGCGTCGTTGGAGCCGGAACCGGCGCGGTTGATGGAGACATAGATCAGATCGGAATACCCCTCGTCCGCATACGCGCAGAAGCGCTCCAAAAAGCGCACCGCCGTGATCTGCGAAGTTTTGGGGATCTCCGTCGATTTCGCCAGCAGGTCATAGTACGATTCAAACGTGAAATCCCTGCGCTCGACATACGTCTGGCCGCCCACCGTGATCTCAAACGGCAGGATCTCGATTTGCGGATACTTCTTTTCCAGTTCTAAGGGGAGATCGCATGCGGAATCTGTCAAAAGCGCAATTTTACCCATTTTGGTTCCCTTCCTCTTTCCTTTCGTCATTTTGGCGGGGCCGCCAGCTTCCCCGTGCCCAAAAGCCCGGCAAAGCCCTGCTGGCGCAGCGCCTCAAATACACCCACCGCCACGGTGTTGGACAAGTTCAGGCTGCGCGCGCCCTCGATCATCGGCAGGCGCACGCACCGTTCCCGGTTCGCCTCTAAAAGCGGTTCGGGCAGGCCCGCGTCCTCGCGGCCAAAAATCAGGTACGCACCCGGCGCGTAGGAAACATCCGTATAGCGGCGCGGGGCTTTCGTCGAAAAGTAATAAAACGGCCCGGTGTGACGGGCGAAAAAATCCTTCAGCCCATCATAATATGATATATCAAGCATGTGCCAGTAGTCAAGCCCGGCGCGCTTGAGTTTTTTGTCGTCGATGGCAAACCCCAGGGGCCGCACCAAATGCAGCCGCGCACCCGTCGCCGCGCAGGTGCGCGCGATATTGCCCGTGTTCTGGGGGATCTGCGGCTCTACCAATACGATGTTCAATGGTTCCACGGCTGAAAACGCTTGCCTTTCTGCCAAAAATTTTCCGCACATGATGTGCGTGGAATGGGGAACAATAGCTTAGGAAAGCCCGCTGTTTTGGGGGGACACGCAAACAACGCGCCGGGAGCGATCCGGGCACTCCCCGACCCTGGGCGAAAAGTTCTATAAGGAGGATGTACGATGCGTAAAAATACCGAAAACATGATGAAGGGCGCTGCTATGGGCCTGCTGGCGGGCAGCGCGGTGGGCGCTGTCGGCGCAATGGCGGCGAACAAGAAGCCCAAAGAGATGAAAAAGCTGATGAAAAAGGCCGCGGCGGGCGCGGAGCATGTGATGGAGACCATCGAACACACACTGAACGCGCGCAACTACTGATCAACGCGCCGACTTGCATATTTCCCCGCCCTTCGGGTGGGGGGAATACGCAGAAATACCCCGGCGCGCCCAAAACATTGTGTATTTCCCGCCCTTCTGGCGGGGGAATGCACGGAAATACCCCGGCGCGCCCAATTCGTATATTCCCCGCCCGCAGGGCGGGGAATATACTTATAGGTACGCAAAGGGATCGCTGTCGGCGGCGGTGCGCTCTACCCGCAGGGCAGGAAACGCCTCCCGGAGCTTCTGGGCCAGCACATCCGCGATAAACTGTTCCGTGGCGAAATGGGTAGCGGCGATGAGGGTAAGGCCCGCCGCGCGCGCGTCAAGTGCATCGTGGTGGCCCGCCTCGCCGGTGATGAGGCAGTCGGCCCCGGCGCGGACGGCCTCGCCCACGAAATCGCCGCCGCTGCCGCTCACAAGGGCGGCACGCTGGATGGGCGCGCCCCCGTCGGCAAAGCGGACGGGTGTATGCAGGCGCGCCGATACATATTGTGCCAACTCCCGCGCCGCCATCGTGCCGGGCAGCGCAGCAATGCGCCCAATGCCGTCGGCGAAGGGGGCGGCATCGGAGAGGGCAAGCCGCTGGCACAGCGCGTCGTTGACGCCGCCCGCCGCCTTATCCAAATTCGTGTGCAGCGAAATAACAGAAATACCCGCGCGCAGGAGCAGGGCGGGCACGTCCTCACTGCCAAGGCGCTTCAGCGGATGGAAAATCACCGGATGGTGAGAGACGATGAGGGAGCATCCCTTTTCCCGCGCCTCCCGCACCGTCCGCGGAGTGACATCCAGCGCGCAAAGCACGGCGCTGACCTCCCCGCCGCACCGCACGAGCGTACCCACATTATCCCAGCTTTCCGCCATGGAAACCGGCGCAAGCGAAAACAAAAACTCCTCGATCTCACAAAGCGTCGTCATGGCGTACCCCCTACATAGATATTCATCAAGATGGGTTTCCAAAGGGGCTGCGCCCCTTTGGCGGAGTCCAGAGGCAGCGCCTCTGGCAGGTCCGGGCAGCGCCCGGCAGGCGCGGGCGGCAGCCCGCTACAGCGCGTCCGCCGCGCTGCGGAGGCGGTCGGCGAGGGCGCGGAGGGAGGCGTCGGGAGTACCGAGAGCTTCTTTTTCCAGGCAACCGGCGGCGTGGCGGAGATATCCGGCGGCGCCGGGGGTCTGAGCGCAGAGGCCCGATGCGCAGAAAAAGGCGTCCGGGGTGAAGGGATGGCCGGTGTGGACGGCGTGCATCACGGTGTACCAGCGCCCGGCGGCGAGGCACGGGGTTTCAGCTAAGAGGGAGAATCCGTTTTCACAGAGGAAACGGCGCAGGTGCGCATGTTTGGAGGCGGGCGTGAGGATCAGGTGTGCGGCGGGCGTTCCTGTAAGCAGGGACTGCGGCGCGCGCTCCAAAAGCTGGGCGATCGTCACGCCCGAAAGACCCCCGATGATGATGTCGTCCGCCTCGCCGGGGCGCAGGATGGAGAGGCCGTCGCCCAGGCGGAAATGAATCCTGTCCGTACAGGCGTATTGTTCGGCCAGCGCGCGCGCATGGGATAGGGGCGCGGGGCGCAGGTCGCTGGCAATGACCTTTTTGCAGATACCGTTCACCGCAAGGAAAGCGGCCAGCTTGCCGTGGTCGCAGCCGATGTCCGCCGCCGTCCCGCCCCGCCGCACAAAGGCAGCGGCGGCGGAAAGGCGGGCGTCCAGGCGGGGCGCGTTATTTGCCGGAGACGGCGTCATTCAGCTTTTCCAGCAGCGCGTCTACGTCCTGCCCATGCACCATGCAGGCCTCGCCCACCGTCTCGGCGCGCGCCGAAGGGCAGCCCAGGCAGTGCATGCCGATCTCCAGGAAGATGGGCGCGGTGTCCGGTGCTTCATCTAAGATGTCGCCCAAGACGGTATCTTTTGTGATTACCATTGGCTTTTTGCCTCCTTTGGAAAAAATACGGTATGTGCCTATTGTACCCCAAAATGCGCCGGGATTCAAGCGGAAGTGGAGAATATGCGGAAAATACCGGGGCTTTCCCAGCGGCGCTGCCGCTGGGTTCCTGCCGGGCGCTGCCCGGACTTGCCAGAGGCTCTGCCTCTGGACTCCGCCGGGCGCTGCCCGAACCTGCCAGAGGCTCTGCCTCTGGACTCCGCCAAAGGGGCCAAGCCCCCTTTGGAAACCCATCTTATCCCTTTTTCGGGGGGAGTACGGGGCCGCACGTCCGGCGGGCCGCTAAAAGTTTGTGCAGTTTTTCAGCAGACGGTAGACCTCCTGCCCGTCCTTGCGGCCAAAGCGCTTGAGAGAATCCAGATAGAGCAGCCGGGGTGATTTCCCCTTTTTCAGTACGGCCTGTATCTCCGGCAGGCGGTCCTGATAGGATGTCCCCGCGAAAATCTCGCGCAGCGTCTGCTGAAATGTAAGGTTCGCCTGGTATGCCGCGTAGAACTGGCCGATGTCCGCTAACTTGCGGCAGGCACGGATCGTGTTGGCGCGCTCGCTCGGCTCGTTGGCCGAAAGGATCCCCTGCTCAATGTCCGCGCTCAGCGTCACGCGGTGTTTCGTGCCGGAGCGCTCCTGCCAGTAGTCCCGGATGGACTGGAAGCCGGTGTCGTTGCTGATCAGCACGGCGTTTTTGCAGCGCTCGGCTCCGAATAGCTCCCCTACCTTTGTGGCGATGTAGAAGTCCAGGCCGTTCTTCCGCGGCGTCACCAGTTTGCAGATTTCAAACCCGCACCCGGAATCCCGGATATGCCCCAGATGACGCTGTTCCATCGTGAGGGCCGCGTCGCTGTAGAAAAGGAGTATGTGATCGCTGGGCAGAAGGTATTCGCTCCCGTGCATACCGGTGTTGTGTACGTTTTCGTAGTCGATCAGGAAATACATAAAACCGCCCCCCTCCTTCACAGTATAGCACATTCTGGCGCTGTGAGGGAAGGGGGCGGGCGTTTTTTCCAAGGCCGGCCAGGGTTACTGCGGCTGCAATATTTCTTTGCAGCTCGGATCCCAACAGGGATTTCCACTAAAATTTCCCATCTCGCGCCCCGCCTACATCACATCCAATAACTGGTAAATAGCTGCCTGCTGCCGCTCATCCAGCCGCGACCAGCGGTTCAGAAGCTCCATCTGCTCGCTGGTGAGCGTCACGGCGTCGCCCTCGCACTCAGCGAAAAGCTGCGACATTGTAATTTCAAACGCCTGGCAGATTTTTCCAGCAAGGTAATAGAAGGAATCAAATTCCGGCAATGCCACCCGGAAATGGTAGATTGGGGAATGCCTGAGCGTTCGGCCAGCCGGTATTCTGTCCATCCCCACTTCATGCGCTCATTTACAATGACTGTTAGAATGTCCTTCAAGCATTCACCCTCCAATACTTCATTTTGTCGTTAATTATAATTGGAACTCGAATGTATCAGGGGGATAGCTGAAAATAGGCATCTTTGATGCGGCGGAAAGGAGGTAAACAAAGTACCAAAAGTGTACATCTCCCGTGCTGGCTTTAGCGCGGCAGAGGATTAAACGGCAAAATTTCACAAGGAAGGCGATTCAAATGAAAAGAAGGGCATCAAAAATTTTGGCGCTGTTGTGTGCAGTGTCGCTGGCACTGTCACTGGCTGTGCCGGCATGGGCGGAGGAGCCATTGCAAGGGTACACCATTACATTGGATTTAGGGGGAGTATCTTACGAGGATACATTCTTCAAAACGGTTCAAACGACTTCGGACGGTATATTGCCGATAAGTTCTTTCCTCATGTTCACGAGGGATGGGACCAAGAAAGTGGACAAATGGTTTGCCGATGAAGAACACACGAAAGAAATCACGGATACTCAAAACAACCAATTCAAGAGCAATGCGACCATTTATGCTGTGTGGAAAGATGTTCGGTCTGTAAGTATAGAGACGGTCATTATAAATGACGGGGAAAACCCTCTCATTGGCTCCAGGTTTTATGAATTATCAGCCAATAATACACTGGCAGAGGGAGCGCCTTCCTTCTGGCGTGATGGCTATGCCCTTCAAGGCTGGTCTATGGCCCCGGACGGGGATGAACTCATTGATTTCAGCACGCAAACTTTCAACGTGGGGGATAAAATCAAAATTTATGCCATTTGGCAAGAGATAATCGAGTTAAAAGAAGGCGTAAATTTTACAGCGCCAACTTTGAAGGGAACCACAGTCACTCCAGGGCCGGGCTTAACAAGGGTGTTGCTGTTGGAGACGGATGGGAGTATAGATTCAAGTGTAACAGATGTAGACAGCGAAGCCAGGATATGGTATGCCACCGCTGCGATTGAAAAAGAAGGTGACACCGTAGATACTGAAAAACTTTTTTTCACGCCGAATCCCCCGTCGGCCGAAGAAGGAATGTACGCTGTATATTATCGCGTTTCCGGCAAAGGGGGGAACTATTGCCCGCCTATAAGGCTGGGTGATATTACGGTAAAAATGAATAACCTGCCGGGTGTATATACCATTACGATTGATCCGGGAACGGAAACTTTTGTGCAGTTCCAGGCAACAAAGTATTTGACAGATGCAAACGGCATTTTAGACATGACTTATATCAATCTCGCATGTAATTCTGGTTTTACAAAGATGCCGGATAGATGGTATTTAGATAAAGCGCACAAACAGGAACTTACCGCGGGGCATCAATTTACAGAGGATAGTACAATTTACCCAACATGGAAAGACGCGCTTCATATATTGATTGATTGGAACCATGCGGGAGCAGGCACAAAAAATGGGTCAATCATTGTTCCCTTTGAAGACGGTGGACGGATACAGGAGCCTAATTTTTCATTTTGGCAGTTCGAGTGGCCTGAGGAGTCTACGCGCGAAGGCTATTCTTTTAAGGGTTGGGCAAGAACGCCAGATGCAACCGAAATAATGGATTTCTCCACAGAGACATTTGAAAAAGGCAAGGAAGTTACCTTGTATGTTGTGTGGGAAAAGGATAAAGACCCAACCACCAATACACCGACTACTCCCACTCCTATCCCCACACAGCCTGTGACCCAACCTGAAACTCCCTCTGAAACCCCGTCCACCCCAAGCACCACGGAACAGCCCGTCTATAAACCCTCGACGCCCGCGACTGAGGAAAACCTTGCAAAAGACAACTGGGCACCCGCCGCCACGGAAAGCGGCGAAACTGTATTCAAGCACACAGAACCTGACGGCACACCGTCCACAGGCGTGCGTCTGTTGGAAACTTCCGATGGTAAAACTGTGCGCTATATCTTCAATAATGACGGGACAGTCGTATCCAGTCAAAAAGCCGCCGAGGGCAGTGCTTCTGTACAGGTAACAATCGAAGGCGAAGTCCTGGTAAACGGCAACCTCTATTTTCTCAACCCCGATCGCGACCCCGCCGACCCCCGCACCTGTTATGTCATGACGGACTACCTGCGCATCCGCGACAACTACGCAGGCCAGACCTACTACGACAAAGACGGCATTCCCTTCACCGGCTGGATGAAAAATGCGGAGGGCGGCCTGCGTTATCAGACACGCATCCCGCAGCCGGATAAGGCGACCGATCTCTATCTGATTGTTTGGCGCGTGCAGGACCTCCCCGCCTGCCAGCACCCCGATCATCCGGGCGACCCCGCCTATTTCCTGCCCGCCGGGCGCTACTTCTTTGATGATGAAGGCGTCTTAGTGCAGGAGGAAGGCTGGCACGATGGCAAGGACGGCAAAGAATACTACACTAACGCCAACGGTATGGTGACAAACAAACGCACAAAGTAATCCCTTTTTTACAACAAAACCCCCGCCTTTCGGCGGGGGTTTTGACATATTGGGGCGGGGATTTTGGCATATGACGGCGGGCAAATTTTTTTATTTACAGAATATTGCAAAACCTGTCAATCTGTGGTATATTATATTTGGCACTGTCGCAACGGCAGGCGGTCAGCCCGGAATTTACACGCCGGGCGCAAAACTTTGCGTTGCTCCCGACCTCTGTACTGGGAGGTGATGAAACCATGACTTTATCAGAGACGTTAGCATTATTAACTCTCCTGGCCACGGTGGCCTATCAGGCGTTCTCTATCGCATGGCAGATATCCAACAAAAAGAAATAGCCGCCCACCAGCCCTAAAGGTAGCGGCTATTCTTTTAAGCTAAAACCGGGCTGACCGTCTCAGCGACAGTGCCTTTTGTTATCTTTATTATACCCAACGCGCCTGCCTTTGTCAAGCCCGATTTTTCGATTTTTAGAGAATATATCATAATTCCCGCGCCCATCCCCGCCCTCCGGGCGGGGATTTTTCTATATGGGGCGGGGCCGCCGCTATGAAAAGGCATAAAATTTACAATTACGCCTTTTCATCCCCCGAAATACAGTGTATAATAGGTATAATGGGTAAAATGCGGCAAAGGGGGAAAGGAAGTTTATGGCAAACGAAAAAATACTGATCGCGGACGACGACAAGAACATCTGCGAGCTGCTGCGCCTGTACCTTGCGAAGGAAGGATATGAGCCGCTGTTAGCGCACGACGGCGAGGCGGCGGTATCGGCGTTTGAGCGCGAAAAACCGAGCCTTGTCCTGCTGGACATCATGATGCCGAAGCTGGACGGCTGGGAGGTATGCAGGCGCATCCGCGCGGCGGGCCAGACGCCGGTTATCATGCTGACGGCGCGGGGCGAGACGTTCGACAAGGTGCTTGGGCTGGAACTGGGCGCGGACGATTACATTGTCAAGCCGTTCGACACAAAGGAAGTGGTAGCGCGCATCAAGGCGGTACTGCGCCGGTGCCTGCCCGCGGACGCCCCGGCGGAAGATGGGGTGATCCGTTTTGACAAGCTGTCGGTCGACCTGACGCGGTACGAGCTGAAAGTGGATGGCCGCACGGTCGACGCGCCGCCGAAGGAATTAGAGCTTTTGCATTACCTCGCGAGCCATCCGAACCGTGTGTTCACGCGCGATCAGCTTTTAGACGAGGTATGGGGTTTCGATTACTACGGCGATTCCCGCACCATTGACGTACATGTGAAGCGCCTGCGCGAAAAACTGGAAAACGCCAGCGACCAGTGGAGCCTGAAAACGGTCTGGGGCGTGGGCTACAAGTTCGAGGTAAAAGAGTAAAGGTGTTGGTTCCTCTCCGCCATCCGGCGGGGAGGAACCAACGATTGAAAGTTCTTTTTATCCTCCTTTTTCTTTCAAGAAAAAGGGGGCCGCCGGAGGCGATTGAAAGTTCTTTTTGCCCCTCTTTTTCTTTCAAGAAAAAGAGGGCCGCCGGAGGCAAAAGGAGGAGGGAAAGGAAATGGCAAAATATATCTTCGTAACAGGCGGCGTGGTGTCGGGGCTTGGGAAGGGCATTACCGCCGCGTCGCTGGGCCGATTGCTGAAAAGCCGGGGCCTGAAAGTGGCCGCGCAGAAATTGGACCCCTATATCAACGTCGACCCCGGCACCATGAGCCCGTATCAGCACGGCGAAGTGTTCGTGACGGAGGACGGCGCGGAAACCGATCTGGACCTGGGGCACTATGAACGCTTTATCGACGAGGACCTGAACAAATATTCCAACCTTACCACGGGCAAGGTGTACTGGAACGTGCTGACAAAAGAGCGCCGGGGCGAATACCTGGGGGAGACGGTGCAGGTCATCCCGCATATCACGGGGGAGATCAAGAGCTTTATCTATTCTGTCGGCAAGAAAACGGACGCCGATATCGTAATCACAGAAATCGGCGGCACGACGGGCGATATTGAATCTACGCCGTTTTTGGAGGCCATCCGGCAGGTGAGTATCGAGGTGGGGCGGGAAAACTGCCTGTTTATCCATGTCACGCTGGTTCCCTATATCAAATCCAGCGGCGAGCATAAGACAAAGCCGACACAGCATTCTGTGAAAGAATTGCAGAGCGTCGGCATTATGCCCAATATCATCATCCCGCGCGTGGATGAACCGCTGGAGGAATCGAACCGGCAGAAGATTGCCCTGTTCTGCAACGTCAAGCCCGACTGCGTGATCGAAAACCTCACGGTGCCCACGCTCTACGAGGCCCCGCTGATGCTGGAGCGCAGCCACCTCTCCGATATCGTATGCCGGGAATTGAATTTAGAGTGCCCGCCCTGCGACCTCACCGACTGGAACGAGATGCTCGCGCGCATCGCGGCCCGCCGGCGTCATGTACAAATCGCCATCGTGGGCAAATATACGCGCCTGCACGACGCATATCTTTCTATCATTGAGGCGCTGAACCATGCGGGATACGAGACGGGCGCGGCGGTACACTTGAAATGGGTAGAGGCCGAGGACGTAAACCCCGCCACCGCCGACGCCCTCCTGCGCGACTGCGACGGTATCCTGATACCGGGCGGGTTCGGCGACAGGGGCATTGAAGGGATGGTGTGCGCGGCGCATTATGCGCGCACGCAGGGGAAGCCATATTTCGGGATCTGCCTGGGCATGCAGATCGCGGTGATCGAATACGCGCGCGGCGTGTTAGGCTGGCCGGACGCCAATTCCGCGGAGTTCGACCCCGTGGGCGCGCATTCGGTGATCGACATCATGCCCGAACAGAAAAAATTGGATACCAAAGGCGGCACCATGCGCCTGGGGCGCTATCCGTGCATCATAAAGGAAGGGACGCGCATGGCCGAAGCCTACGGCACAAAGGAGATTGGCGAGCGCCACCGCCACCGTTACGAATTCAACAACGCCTACCGTGACTCCATGCAGGCCGCAGGTCTGGTCCTGGCGGGCACGTCCCCGGACGGACGCCTTGTCGAGGCCGTCGAGCTGCCCGGCAAGCGCTTTTATGTAGGCGTCCAATACCACCCCGAATTCAAAAGCCGCCCCAACCGCGCCCATCCCTTGTTCCGTGCTTTCGTCGCCGACGCCCTCGCCTATCAGGACGAGCGGTGATGCCGGGCTGCCGCCCGGACCTGCCCAGAGGCGCTGCCTCTGGACTCCGCCAAAGGGGGCAAGCCCCCTTTGGAAACCCGTCTTGTGTACTTATCTGTACTTCGGTTCATATAGGGGTGAAATTATACCAATACACTATAAAATAGATGTCTTAGAAGCACTTCGTACCGCAGGCTATACCTCATACCGTTTACGGAAAGAAAAAATTTTCGGCGAGCGGGTAGTACAGCAGTTTCGGGACGAGGAGCTTGTTTCATGGAATGTCATGGAAAAACTTTGTTCGCTTTTGAATTGTCAGGTTGGCGATATTGTAGAATATTATCAGGCATCAGGCCAATAGCGCCGCTGCCTCTAATCAAAAATGGGAGGAACCATTTATGAAAATCAATGAGAATTATAAAGCACTGGCAGGGAATTACCTGTTTTCCGAAATCGGCAAGCGCGTGGCCGCTTACAGCGCGGCGCACCCGGAAAAAGAGATCATCCGTCTGGGCATCGGCGACGTGACACAGCCCCTGGCCGCACCCGTCGTGGAGGCATTGAAAGCGGCGTCGGAGGAGATGGGCAAGGCCGAGACGTTCCGCGGCTACGGCCCCGATCAGGGCTACGATTTCCTGCGCGAGGCCGTACAGGCGGAATACGCCCTGCGCGGCGTTTCGCTGGATATAGATGAAATCTTCATCGGCGACGGTGCGAAAAGCGATTCCGGCAATATCCTCGACCTGTTCGATACAGACAACACCGTCCTTGTACCCGACCCCGTGTATCCTGCCTATGTCGATACAAACACAATGGCCGGACGCCGCATCATCTATGCCGCCGCCACGCGCGCGGATGGATTCCTGCCGCTGCCCGACTCCACGGTGCAGGCCGATATTATCTATATTTGCAGCCCGAATAATCCGACGGGCGCGGCCTATACAAAGGACGCCCTGTCGGCGTGGGTCGATTACGCCAACCGCCTTGGCGCGGTACTTCTCTTTGACGCCGCCTATGAACGGTTCATCACCGACCCCGATGTGCCGCACAGCATTTTTGAGGTAGAGGGCGCGAAGGAATGCGCAATCGAGTTTTGTTCTCTCTCCAAAACAGCGGGCTTCACGGGTACCCGATGCAGCTATACAATCGTGCCAATGGCGCTCAGGCGCGGCGGCTTGAGCCTGAACAAAATGTGGCTGCGCCGCCAGACGACGAAATATAACGGCGCGCCGTACATTGTCCAGCGGGCGGCGGCGGCGGTGTTTACACCCGCCGGGCGCGAGGCGACGCGGCAGGCCATCGACTACTACCGCGCCAACGCGGCGGTGATCGCCCACGCGCTGGATGAAGCGGGCGTATGGTACTGCGGCGGAAAAAACAGCCCGTATATCTGGATGCAGTGCCCCGGCGGCCTCTCCTCGTGGGATTTCTTTGATGTACTCTTGGACAAAGCAAACGTGGTCGGCACACCGGGCGCGGGCTTCGGCACGCAGGGGGAGGGCTATTTCCGCCTGACCGCTTTCGGCAGCGCTGAAAAAACGCGCGCCGCCGCCCAGCGCCTGAAAGAGACGATTGCGGCGTTATGAACCGGGCTGCCGCCCGGACCTGCCCAAAGGGCGCTGCCCTTTGGAATCCTGCCAGAGGCTCTGCCTCTGGACTCCGCTAAAGGGGGCAAGCCCCCGCTAAAAGCCGTCGGCCCAACCTGGGACAGCCGCGTTGTCATCCCTGCGGGCATTGTCGTTACATTTGCAATTTCCTATACCCTCTCCGTTATCTATCAAAAGCTCTGGCGCGCGGCAGACGGCAAATGGCATCTCACCGACCGCCTGTGCCGCGCCGTCCATCTTGCATAAATATTTCCCCTGCCCAGGAGCAGGGGAGATCAAATCAAAATAACAGGAGGCCCATCATGTCCATCACAAACAAACACTATGGCCGCACATCCACCGGCGAGGAAATCTACCAGTACACGCTTGAAAACGCAAACGGCATGCGCGTAGACATCATCGAATATGGCTGCGCCATCACCAACCTCTGGGTACCGGATAACTCCGGCGGCCTGCGCGACGTAGTACTCGGCTACAATACGTTAGAGGATTACGAGAACGGCACATCTTCCCTCGGCGCGTTCATAGGCCGCTATGCCAACCGCATCGAGCGCTCCCAGTTCACGCTCGACGGCAAAACCTATCATTTAGAGCCGAACGACGGCCCCAACCACCTCCACGGCACCTTCCAGCACATGGCCTACAAAGGCAGCATTGTAGACGGCAGCTTGCTCCTGAAAGCCACCAGCCCCGACGGCGACGACGGTTTCCCAGGAAATATGGACATCACCGTCAAATACACCCTGACGGAGAAAAACGCGCTTGTCATGGAGTACACCGCTACCACCGACGCCCCCACGCTCATCAACCTGACGAACCACAGCTATTTCAATTTGGAGGGCCACGCCAGCGGCAGTATGTTAGACTGCACCCTGCGCCTGAACGCCAGCACCTTCACGGAGGGCAACGCGGAGACCTGCCCCACGGGCCGCATCCTGCCCGTCGCAAACACGCCGATGGACTTTACCGCCGCAAAGCCGATCGGCCGCGACATTCGCGCCGATTACACGCAATTAAAACTCTGCCAGGGCTACGATCATAATTTTATCTTAGATAAAGAGCCGGGCGCGCTGGGCCTTGCCGCCGTCGCGCATTCGGATAAAACGGGCATCACCATGACAGCCTACACCACCCAGCCTGCCATGCAGCTCTACACCGGCAATTTCCTTGACAAAGATACGCGCCCCGGCAAATCGGGCGGCATCTATGCGCAGTATCAGGGCTTCTGCCTGGAAACGCAGCATTACCCCTGCACGCCCTCGCACCCGGAATTTCCCTCCGTGACGCTCCGCCCCGGCGAGGTATACCACGAGACGACTTCCTATCAGTTCGCGGTGGAATAAATGGCCCTCGTGCATAAACGGCGCAACGCCAACGCCGCCCTGCGTGTGCGCATGATGATCGGGGAAGTCCTGTGCGTCCTCGTCCCTCTCGCCCTAACCGCGTGGTTCTGCATGGACTGGCGCAAACAGAAAACGCCGAGCCTACCCCTCGCCTGTGCGGCGCTTATCTGCGCCGCCGCGGGCGCGCTCCTAAGCCGGTGGCTGCACAGGCGCGCCGCCATCCTTTCCAGCGGCCTTGCGGGCGAGCGCAGGGCGCAGGAACTCCTGCGGAGCCTGCCGCGCGGGTATCAGGTGCTGACGAACGCCTGTTTCACGGTGCATGACAGCCGGATGGAGCTGGACGCCATTGTCATAGGACGCAGCGGCGCATTTATTGTAGAGGTAAAAAACCACACCGGCACCATCAAAGGCCGTCCCGAAGCCGCCGCCTGGACGCAGAAAACCCGTTTCGCAAAAAAGAAAATGAACAACCCCCTGCATCAACTGGAGCGCGAACAACGCCTGACGCGCCAGCTCCTGCACACCCTGCACATTGCCTGCCCTGTCTACGGCGGCGTATTCTTCGCCAATGAAGATGTCTATGTGCAGGTGCGCGACCCGCGCATTTATTGGGACCCATCCGCCCTCGCCCGCGCCATCCGCTCCCTTCCCGCCCTTTCCGATCCCGTCGACCCCGCCGCCGTCTGCGCCGCACTGCAGCGCGCGGCGCTGTAGGCCGGGCGCTGCCCGGACCTGCCAGAGGCTCTGCCTCTGGACTCCGCCAAAGGGGGCAAGCCCCCTTTGGAAACCCATCATGCGCGGCAATTTCATTGCCGCGCGGATAAATATAATAACCGGGAAGGTAAAGCGGGGCGCTTTGCTTTTCCGGCGTTTTCTACCCTTACAGGAACCCCCGTATCTTCTCCTCCATCGCGCGCGCCTCCTGTTTGGAGACATGCGCTTTTTCAATATACCCATAGATGCGGCTGGCGGTGGCGGCAAAGCCGGGCGCGATACGCGCGAGGCGTTTGGGGTCAAAGCGGACGGCATACATCATATGCACGCCGATCAGCGCGCAGAATTTCAAGGCGTTGAAACGCGGCCGGAACGGCGGCGAAAACGGCTCGTCGCGCGGCGGATTTTTATACACGTCCTCCAACAAATCGGCCATGCGCACATAGGCGGGGATATCGCCGGGGTCAAAATAGCCCTCTATCTCCTCTTTCGCGATGGGGAAGGGCGCGTCGCCGCCGTCCGCCGCGTCCGCGAAGGCCTCATAGTCGGAAATATACGCCGCGTCTTTATAGATCACCGGGTCGTATTCATGCTCAATGGGCGCGGGGCGCAGGATATGGCAGCTTTTGCCCGCGCAGTATACTTCTGCAATCGCGGTACTCATCCAGATAAAAATCTTATCGGCGGCGGTGATCCACTGTTTCACGCTCTCGGCAAAAATCACATGGAAATTTGGCCGCTTTTTCGCCAATGCGTCCAGCGCCTCGCTCTGCCATTCGCTGGGGTGCCGCCGATAGACAAATTCCACCTCCGGGTGTTCTTTCAGGTAGTGGTCGAACCAGTCCAGCGTCGCGGCCATGCTGACGCGGTTGGTGCGCGCAAAAGCCGTAAAATCCTCGCCGGACATCTCGGAAATCTCGCGCACCTCCGCCTCGGACATGCTCGCGTAGCCAAAACTGGAAATATACAGGAACAGCTTTTTCGCGGGGTCGAGGCCGTATGCCCGGCAGAGCGTTTCCTTATCCTTGAAATAGCCCCGGAACTGCGGGCGCAGGAAATCCATCATCACCGCGCCGGTGACGGGGCAGTTTTTTCCGGGCACGCCGTGGGCCATGAGCCGCGCGCGCGTTTTTTCGCCCCAGCAGGTCTGCACACACTTTTTGGCATTGCCGTTAAAATTGAACCACGGCGCGGCCTCCTGTGTGTCGCTGAGCATCTGTTCCCAGTGCAGGTTCACCACGCGCTGACACACGCCCACATTGTTGAACACATGGCTGTTGAGGCCCTCGTCGTCGTACATGCAGCTCGACACCAGCACACGGGGCTTTTTCCAGGTGAAATATTTCAGCTTCTTGCGGTCTAAAAGCTGATGGATCTCCGCCGTGTATCCCCGGCGCGCCAGCTCCGCTTTCAAAAGCAGGATACTTTCGTATTCGCGCACGGCGTGTTCATAGAGGATCAGAAAATCAAGCGCCAAGGGAACCAGACACCCCTTCCTCGCCGCGGCCTGGATATCCCGTGTTTCCCCGCCCTTGGGGCGGGGAAACAGGCAGGCCGAATAAAATCTGTGTGAACTGCGGCAGGCCGCGTTCTACATCTAAATGGAAGCCGTCATAATACTGTTCTTCCTCAAACGTATATTCCGGCTCCACTTCAAAATCACGCACCCGCGCACCCGTGGCAAGCAGGGCGGCGCGGATGGACTGCATCTGCGGTTCCAGCCCCAGCGGCGTCAAAAGGAACTCGTGCAGGGCCTTGTCGACGGGCGGCAGCACGAACGTGAGGGCAATGCCGCGCGCGGCGCAGAAATCGGCCACCTCGGCGAGGCGGCGCAGGTTTTCTTCGTTGAGTGTATAAGCGCTGTCGGCGGGGGAGGCGCGACGCATGGCGTCGGTGAGGGCGGCGGGGTTTTCGCAGCGCTCGCGGGGGGCGCCGTGGGCGTCGGTATAGGCGCTTGTCTCTATGGCGGGCAGCGTATCGGGATGGGCAAGGTTGGCATATAGCGTGGCGGCATAGGCGATCAGATTGCGGCGATAGGGGAGGGGCGCGCCGTGTTCATCCAGATAGTCGGCCTCCTCCCAACTGCCCGCGTCGCGCGTCGCGCCGGTCTGCACGCCCTGTAGGCGCAACAGCAGCTCGTTGAGCATATCGGCGTTGTAGTCGAAATTCAGCAGGTAGGCGGCAGGGTTTGAAGCGACGGTTTCAATCGCGCCGGTGCGGCTGCGGTCGTCGCCCGCGCGCAGGGTATAGAAGCTGACGCCAAAATAGCAGGTATTTAGCGCGGGGTTCTGTTCCGCGGCCATATAGAACAGGTCGATGCTCTCGCCCAGCGACGCGCCGCCGAAGGCGAGGTTGGACCATCTGCGGCCGGAGGCGGCCTCCACGGCGGCGGGGTCGAAATGCGCCATACGGGAATCGCCGAGGATGACGGCGTTTTCCGGCGCGGAGAGGTAGGCGCGCACGCGTGTGATGACGGAATCCTCATTCACCGCGCCGCCCTTCACGCCGAAATAGTCATACGGCTCAAAGATAAGGAACACGGCGTAATACAACACAAACGGCAGCGCTAAAAGCGCCAGACGGGGGAGGATCTTTTTCATAGCGGCTCCCTTGATAAGGTTTGTCGGCGTATCAGGACACCTTTCATATATTGGGACTCATTGTGCGTTGTATATACAATCTCTTTCTCTTCCTCTGTGCAGCCAATCAGGAGTTTTATTTCCGAATCACGCTTCATCAAATCGACCGTACATACAATCGCGTCCACGTTTTTTCCATTCGACCCAACCCAAACGTCGATCCCAGCACCGTCCATAGATTCTGTATCTTTCAGGTAGCCGTAATCAACGCGGTAGATAAAATCCGGGAAACGCGGGTGCGCAGTGCCTTTGGGGCGGTCGATGACAATTTCCGAATTTTGCACCAGTTGATCGAGGGCGTTCCAAAATTCGCTGTCGTATCGGTTCATAGATACACTCCTCCTTTATAGTGAATCCCTTGAAAACGAGGCGGTCTTTTCTGTATTTCTCCATCTGGAGAGCGTGGAAACAGGAAATTTTTTCAAGCAGTTTTCCTATATCAGAAATTGTTATACAAAAAGCTGGCGGCGGTGGCGAAATAGCCGTTGTTCAGCAGCCAGCCGATGAAGCAGCAGCCGACAAGCGCGTAATAGCAGAGCCAGCGTACAGCCGCCGGGGCGGTGAGCAGGCGCGCGGCAAGGTCGCCGTGTTCAGCGCGGAAACGCACGGCGTCGAGC
>CANCXY010000013.1 GCA_947381875.1 uncultured Clostridia bacterium
GGGCAAGCCCCCTTTGGAAACCCATCTTGCGCAACAATTTCATTGTTGCGCCCCTATCTATATTGACGTTTGTGCGCCGCCGCAATAGAAACAGGAAAAATTGATTTATAGGGAAAAGGCTTTATGAAAGCGTTCTGGGAAAAACTGAAAGAGTTTTTAGAGGCCACGCAATATGCGTTGTGGCAGCAGGATGTCGCCGTGCCGGACTACTGGGGCGGTGCGGCGGCCACGGTGGTTCGCTGTGCGCTCTTTGCGCTCGTGCTGTTCGCGGGGGTGCTGTTTGTGCGCCTGTGTATGCTAATGCTCGAAAAGAAACGCTCGCCGCGCCGTATTCTCACATTTGCGGCCACGCTTGGCGTTGTGCTGGGCATCGGCTGGTGGGCGTTCTCCCCCCGTCCCCTGACAGCGGACAGCGTGGAGGCGCTCTCCCTTACCCGCGTCACGCAGGGCGAGGAGACGGTGATCCCCCTGACACTCAACGAACAGAAAACTTTGACGGCCCTGCTGGAAAGCGCACAGTGCCGCCGCAGCTTCGCGCCGTCCCTGCCGGGAAGCGCGGGCAAATGCTATCGCATCACCTATCAGACGCAGGGCGGCGAGGCGTCCGTCTGGGTATCGGACGCGGGAACGGTAGGTTATACGTCTGAGGAAACGGGGCTGCTTTACCCCATTGTATCCGGCGGCGCTTTTTATGAGGCGCTGTCAGCGTTATAGGAGGAAACTATGCAGATTCATACACCGCTTCGCGGCGCGCGGGTCCGTATCCGCGATTACTATAAAACAGACCTCCCCTTCGTCACAAGTATGTGGTTCGACCCGGAAAATGGCCGCTATATGAGCGACCCGCCCGCCGATAAGGTAGATGAACGCTATCAAAAATCCTGCGAGGAGATGGAGGATGACCACGACGGTTTCTATTTCGTCATTGAGCTTGCCGCGACCGGCGAACGCATCGGCTCCTGCTGTGCATTCCCCCAAGACGAAAACGGTGCGTATGATGCAAGCCGCCAGTGCTATGATATTGGCTATTGCATCAACAAAACGCACTGGCGGCAGGGGTACGGGGAAGAAGCCGTCCGCCTGCTGATGGCGTGGGCAAAAGCGCAGGGCGCACAGAAAATGACCGCCGAGGCAGCCATATCAAACAACGCCTCCTGCGGTCTGCTGGAAAAGTTGGGCTTTACTGTCCTGCGCGAAGGCAGCTTCAAAAAATATAATACAGATATTGTATTTCCCAGCCATGTTTACGCGCGTGTATTATAAAACCGGCGTTGTTTCCCGCCCGGAGGGCGGGAAACAACAAAAAATTCCGCATAGAGAAGAAACGGGGGCACCAAAATGAACTTTCTGATCGTTGGTCTTGGCAGCATGGGCAAGCGGCGCGCAAGGCTGATCGCCCGCATGAAACCCGAAGCGGCGCTGGCGGGCGTGGATTTCGCCCCGTCCCGCCGCGAGGAGGCGCGGGCGCTCGGCGTCGCGCCGTATGAGAGCATCGAAGCCGCCTGCGCGGCGCACAAGTTTGACGCGGCGTTCGTCTGCACCGCGCCCCTGACACACGCGGGCATTATCGACACCCTGTTAAACGCAAATCTGCCCGTATTCACGGAACTGAATCTTGTGTCCGACGGCTATGACGCTTTAACAGCCAAAGCAAAGCAAAAAGGCGTGCCGCTGTTTTTGAGCAGCACCATGCTCTATCGCGCCGAAACACAGTATATCAAACGGGAAGTGGCGGCGTTCCCAAAGCCCGTCAACTATATTTATCATATCGGCCAATACCTGCCCGACTGGCACCCGTGGGAGAACTACAAAAATTTCTTTGTCGGCGATAAGCGCACAGGCGGCGTGCGGGAAATTTTTGCAATCGACCTGCCCTGGCTGCTGGATGCCTTTGGCCCTGTAACAAGTGTATATTCCCAGAAGGATAAATTGAGCGATTTGGCTATTGATTACCCCGATTCCTGTTTTGTCATGCTGCGCCATGCCAATGGCACCAAAGGCATGTTGGCAGCGGACGTGGTGTGCCCAAAGGCGGTGCGCAATTTTGAAGTATTCGGCGAGGGGCTGCATCTTTTCTGGGAGGGCAACCCCAAAGCGCTCTGGCGTTACAGTGCTGAGAGCAAGGAAAAAGAGTTTGTCGAGACCTACGCCCGCTTTGAACACGACGCGCGCTACAGCGACAACATTGTGGAAAATGCCTATGTAGATGAACTCGCGAACTTTTTCGGCGTATTGGAGGGCCGCGAAATGCCGCGCTGGTCGTTTGAAAAGGACAAAGCCGTTATCTCTCTGATCGAACGCATTGAGGAGGCGTAAAGTATGGATGTCCTGTTCACCGGCCTTGGCAGTATCGGCACAAGGCACCTGAAAAACCTGCATGCGGTTGCCCAGGAAAAAGGGCTGCCTGTCCGTGCGTTCGCGCTGCGCTCCTCGGACCGTCCCCTGCCTGAATCCACGCGCGCCCTGCTGACAGATGAATACACGGCGCTACCGGACGGCGCGCACTACGACGCCGCATTCCTGACAAACCCCACACACCTGCATTTCGATACTCTGTGCCTTTTGCGCGGCAGGGTGGACGCGTTCTTTATCGAAAAGCCGATTTTCGATACCGCCAGCCGCGACCTGACGGAATGCCTCGCACCTGAGCAGAAAGCCTATGTGGCCGCGCCCATGCGCTGGTGCGGTGTGATGCTTGCGCTGAAAAAACTCCTTCCATCCCTGTTCCCCTATTCCGCGCGCGTAATCTGCTCCTCCTATCTGCCCGACTGGCGGCCCGGCGTCGATTACCGCACGGTATATTCGGCCCACCGGGACATGGGCGGCGGCGTGGGCATCGACCTGATCCACGAGTGGGATTACCTGTCCGAGCTGTTCGGCATGCCCATAGAAACCCACTGCTTCGCGGGCAAATACAGCGATCTGGAAATTGATTCCGACGACCTCGCCGTATATATCGCGCGCTATCCCCACCTGTTGGTGGAAATTCATTTGGATTACTTTGGCCGCGCCTACCGCCGTTCGATTGAACTGTTCTGCCGGGACGGTACAGTCACAGCGGATTTCGGCGCATGTACACTCACACGCGCGGACGGTACGATAGAGCGGTATGAGGAGCCTGTTAATGAGCGTTATCTGCGCGAAATGGCGTATTTTTTAGAGTATGCGCGCGGCGGGGCGGGCGCGAGCGTCAACCCGCCCGAAACCGCACTGCGCGTTCTGAAACTGACAAAGGGGGAACCTGTGCATGGATAAGACAAAACGTGTACTGCTCACCATTTGCGGGCGGGCGGGGAGCAAGGGGTTCAAAAACAAGAACCTGAAACAATTCGACGGCCATCCGCTGTGTTATTACAGCCTTTCTGCGGCGGAACTGTTTATGAAAGAGCAGCCGGAGACTGCGGTCGACCTGTGCCTGAATACGGACAGCGAACCGCTGATTGATCTTATCACGGCAAAATATCCCGAAGTGACGGTGCTGCGCCGCCCGGCGGAGCTGTGCGGCGATATTGTGCCGAAGATGGAAGTGTATCAACACAGCCTGCGCAGTATGGAGGAGCGGAAGGGGTACCGGTACAACCACTTGATCGACCTGGACATCACCAGCCCCCTGCGCCGCATGGGCGACGTGACAGGAGCCTATAACGAAAAATGCGCGCGTCCCGATTTGGACCTTGTGCTTTCTGTCACACCCAGCCGCCGGACGCCTTATATGAATATGGCGCGTTTAGTTGGCGACCATATAGAGCGCATCATGGAGCATCACAACACCGCCCGCCAGCAGACGCCGCCGGTATTTGATATCAACGCCTCTATCTATGTATTCGAGCGCGATTTTCTGGCGAATAATACAACAGGCTTTTTATGGGATGGGAAATGCGGCATGTATTCCATGTTCGATACCGGCGTGATCGACATTGACTCGGAGGAGGACCACCAGTTGATGGAGGCAATCGCGCAATATCTGTACAAAACGTATCCGGCCTTCGGCGCGATACGCGACAATATCCGGGGATAAAACCACTTGAAAATTGTTGTTTTTCCGCCCTTCGGGCGGGGAAACAGCGCTGATTTCGTAATACAGATGCGAGGAAGGCGGTCGAGGCGAAGCGTTTTGTGTATTTCCCGCCCGCAGGGCGGGGAGACGGAAATATCGCTGCGGCCTATACACTCACGATACGAGGGGGATCGTATGGCGACACCAAGCGAACGGCACGAGATCCACTGTGCAAAGCGGTATTTGGAATACATAGAGACGCCGTTTTACCGGGCGTTCCGCGACAAGGACAACCCGGAGAGCGACCTCTCCAATTATGCCGTGCTGAAACGCATGGAGGACGCGGAGGAGAGCCTTGCCGAAGTAGAGCATTTTTACGCGGAGGCGGGCATTGAGCCAAAATTCTACTGGAGCCCGGACAGCGTACCGCTGGACAGAGGGCGCGTATTTTTCCAACGGCATGGCTACCGCGTGGAAACAAGCATGATGCAGCGGATGCTGCTGCTCACGCACACTAGCCCCGACCTAATGGTGCGCAAATGCCCCGTGCGGGAATTTACCGGCGGGCCGCTGACGGGCACGGAGGCGCAGTTGGTAAAGGAGAGCTATGGGGGCCGGGACTTTGGTCTGCGCCTGATCGACAAGCAGCTCCGTGTGGGGGCGCGGGCGTATTTTGCCTATAACCGGGCGGAGATACCCGTCTGCTACTGCGTGGGCGAAGGGTACGGCACGGCCTATGAGCTTTCGGACGTATACACGGCGGAAAACTTTCGGCGGCAGGGATATGCGGCGGCCGCCATCCTGCCGCTGTTGGGGTATGCGCGCGACCCGGAAAACAGCTATACAGATGTATTTTTGTATGCGTCCAGCCCGGAGGCGATCCAGCTATGTGAAAAATTCGGGTTCCGTGGTACTTTGGTGGAGCAGTATTTTGCCTATAAAGGCAGTATCCCGGACGCAGGGCAAAAGGCGGGGCAGTAATGGACGATCAGAAACGGATTCTGGAACTGTGCGTAGACGCGGGCGAAACCCTTTTGGCGAACGGGGCAGAGATATACCGCGCGCAGCAGACGATGGAATGGATTGCCCACAGCTACGGCGCGCGCAGTTTCCACGCCTATGTGCTGACAAACGGCCTGATCGCCTCTTTAGGCGGGCCGGACGGCGAACGCGCGGCGGTGCGCGGCGCGCCGCGTGTAGAGATGAATTTGGGGCGCATTTCAGCAGTGAACGAGCTTTCGCGCGAGATTTCGGCGGGGCAGGTCACGCTGAATGACGCTTTTGTGCGTCTCGCGGCCATCCGGGCGATGCGCGGTTATCCGGGCTGGATGATCCTTTTGGCTTCGGCGGCAGCGGCGGCGTGCTTCTGTTATCTGTTCGGCGGCTCTGCACAGGACGCATTGGCCGCTTTCGTGCCGGGCTTTGCCGTCGGCCTTTTCTCGCGCAGGTTAGGGCGCACGCGCGAACCGCTGAACAAACTGGTATCCAATATGCTGTCGGCGGGCGTGGTAGCGCTGGTGAGCGTGGTGTGTGTGCATCTGCTGGGCATGGTGCATATCGTGTGCAGTGTGAACCATGTGATTATTGGCGGCATTGTCTCTCTGATGCCCGGCATTGCCTTGACGAACGGCATCCGCGATGTGGCGAACTGCGATTACCTCTCCGGCACCATCCGTGCCATAGACGCCGTACTGATTGCAGCGGGCATTGCGCTGGGCGTTGGTATTGTACTGCGCATAGCGGCGCTCATACCGGGGGTGCATATCTGATGGCAGAACTTTTTATTCAGTTTTTAGTTGCTTTCGGCGCGACAGTCGGGTTTGCGGTGCTGGTGAACGCGCCCGCGCGCGAGTTTATCTATACAGGCATCACCGGCGGCGTGGGCTGGCTGGTATATGTGTTCAGCCTGCACAGCGGCCTTTCGTCGGCGTTCGCGTCGCTTGTGGCCGCGCTGGCTTTGGCGCTGCTCTCGCGCATCTTCGCGGTGGTGCGCCAGTGCCCGGCCACCGTGTTTCTCATCAGCGGCATCTTTGCCCTCGTCCCCGGCACAGGCGTCTATTACATGGCCTATTACTTCATCCAGGGCGACAGCGCCGCCGCCTTTGCCAGCGGCTTTGACGCCTTTGGTATCGCCGTCGCCATCGCCGTCGGCATCGTCCTCGTCATGGCCCTGCCTGGACGCTTCTTCCACATTTTCCACCGGGGCGCTGGCATCCCGCAGGGGACGCCGTCCCCTGCCGCCGGGCGCCGCCCGGACCCGCCAGAGGCTCCGCCTCTGGACTCTGCCAAAGGGACATAGTCCCTTTGGAATCCCATCATGCGCAACAATTTCATTGTTGCGCGGTATTTTTGTGGAATAACATTCCGAAAGGATAAGCAATAATGAACAAAACACGTTCCAAAACGAAAAAGGTTTTTATTATTGTATTGTGTATCGTGGCCGTGCTGCTGATTGCCGGTGACTGGGCACTCACTGTGATGATATATGACGAGAATTTCAACCAGCGCTTTGAAAGTTATGAACCGCTGATGCTGTATGTGGATGATTTCGACGGGTTACAGCGCACCCCATATGAATTTTCCTCTGACAAAGGGCAGGTACTGAAAGGATATATGTACAGTGCGGGAGAATACCCGCACGGCATTATCGTAATGGCACACGGTTTTGGCGGAGGCGGGCACAATTCCTATATGGATTGTGCAAACTATTTTGCCCACCACGGCTATCTGGTGTTCGCATATGATGCCACAGGAAATGATGAAAGCGGCGGCGAAGGGGTCGGCGGCTTTCCGCAGGGCGTGATAGACCTTGACAACGCGATTACATTTGTAGAGAAAAGCGGGAATTTCCCGGAGCTGCCAATCGTTTTATTTGGGCATAGCTGGGGCGGCTACAGTGTTTGCAGCGCGCTCACCTATCACCCCGAAGTAAAAGCGGTCATAGCGTGTTCGGGTTGTAATTCTTCCGTGGGTATATTTGAAGCGGAGGGCAAAAGGCAGGCGGGAAACCTCATTTATGCCATGCTCCCGTTTGTAAGGCTCCACGAGCTGATAAAATACGGCGGCTATGCCTCAAATACCGCGATGGACGGCTTTGCAAAAAGCACCGCCCCCGTTATGATCCTGCACAGCGCCGATGATGAAGTTGTCCCGCCCCAATACGGCTACGATATTTATTACGAAAAGTATAAAGACGACAGCCGTTTCCGTTTTATTCTTTTTGAGGATAGAGGACATGACTATTTCAATGTAGAAACATATAAGGATACATTTAACGCGGAATTTGACAAATGGCTTGAAACGCTTGATTATAACTATAAAGCCGCGGAAAACAAAGACCGTTTTTCAAAAGAAAAAGCGGATTACATACACGAGCATTTTGACCGGGACAAGTGGTGCAGCACATTAGACACGGAATTGTTTGAAGATTTCGTGCGTTTCTATGATGAAAGTTTAAGTTGATTGATCTTCATACACATAACCGTCTGGTATCCTGATATATGCCCGTATATGTTCATCTATCGGGCGTTTGACGAGCCTGGATATATTATCGTTAAAGGTATTCCCTTCCGCCGCCAGGATAGTGCCATTTTCAACTTCCAAAATAACACCTATATGGTCGTGTTCCTGGTTTATAAATACTCTGTCATAAAGGACTATATCTCCTGCTTCCGGGTAAAATTTCTCATCCCTTGTATGATACTCTATCCGGCTGTCCTTCATCGCATATTCTTCCCAGCCGCCGCAGCCTGCCAGGCTGCATGTCTCACATTCACGAGGGCTATACGGAATGACAAATCCCGCTTCAATACAGCAGTAATAAACAAATGCGGCGCACCATAATTTATCCGCTTCTTTCAGGTTCCATCTGGGAAAATATTGAATGATTGGGCCAAGATTCGATTCTTTCCCTTCTATATATCCATGAAACGGCTTTTGCGCTTTTTCCCTCGCAATCACAGCCAATCTTTGCCTTGTTGCGTTTTCCATATAGACCTCCCTATTATTTCTTCCCTGCCTCTTGCCAAAAGCGTCCCATTCCTGTTACTGCTTATGCTCCTCTTTCCACGCCTTGATCTGCGCCAGCCTCTCCGCAAAACGCGCCTCCAGCCCCTGGTTGGTAGGCGTGTAATATTCTCTCCCTAACAGCGAGTCCGGCAGGCATTGCATGTTCGTAATCTTCTCCTCCGTGTCGTGGGCGTACTGGTACCCCTCGCCGTAATGCAGGTCCTTCATCAGCCCCGTCGGCGCGTTGCGGATTACAAGCGGAACTGGTTCATCCAGCATCGTCTGTGCATCGGCGCGTGCGCGCGCATACGCCACGTCCATCGCGTTCGATTTGGGCGCAAGGGAGAGGTAAACAGCCGCATGCGTCAAATGCACATTGCATTCGGGCATACCTAAGAAATGGCACGCCTGGTATGCCGCCACGCAGATTTCCAGCGCGCGGCTGTCGGCAAGACCCACATCCTCGCTGGCAAAGCGCACCATCCGCCGCGCCACATACAGCGGGTCCTCCCCCGCCTCTAACATACGCGCCAGCCAGTAAACTGCCGCGTCCGGGTCGCTGTTGCGCATGGATTTGTGCAGCGCCGAAATCAGGTTATAATGCTCCTCACCCTTTTTATCGTACAACAGCGATTTCCTGGAAATGCACTGTTCCAGCGTCTCCCTCGGCACTACGGTACTGCCGTCCGGCTGTATATCGCCGTTGAGTACCACCATTTCCAGCGTATTCAATGCGGTGCGCGCGTCGCCGTTGGCAAAATTGGCAATCATCTCCACCATGCCCTCCGCCATCATCACAGGTCGGTCGCCGAAACCGCGCGGGTCGGTGAGGGCACGCTGCAAAAGCGCCTCCAATTCCTCGCTGGAAAGCGCGTGCAGCACAAATACCTTGCACCGCGACAAAAGCGCCGCGTTGATTTCAAACGAGGGGTTTTCCGTCGTTGCACCAATCAGGATGATGCTCCCCTTCTCCACATATGGCAGAAATGCGTCCTGCTGCGCTTTATTGAAGCGGTGTATTTCGTCCACGAATACAATCGTCTTTTCGCCGAACCGCCGCCCGTCCTCGGCGGTCTGCATTACTTCTTTAATCTCCTTGATGCCGCTTGTCACCGCGCTGAAATCAATAAAGCTCGCGCGCGTGCGGTTCGCGATAATGCGCGCCAGCGTCGTTTTCCCCACACCCGGCGGCCCCCAGAAAATCATGGAGGGCACGCGGTCGCCATCGATTACCTGCCGCAGCACTTTCCCCGCGCCAATCAGGTGTGTCTGCCCGCAAAATTCTTCCAGCGTGCGCGGCCTCATCCGGCTGGCTAACGGCTGCGCCGCCTCTCCTCCGCCTTCCTCAAAAAATGTTTGCTGCATCATGCCTACACCGCCCCTTTCTTCCTATTAGTATAACACGCCCGTCAAGCCCCTGCCGCTTGTGAAAAGTATTCCCGTGTATTTTCCCGCCCATAGGGCGGGGAAATACACAAAACTTCCCGCATTGGGCACTCCTCCGCTCGTGTATCCACCACTTCATAGGCGAAGAATATTTACTGCCGCAGCGAAAAAAGAGACAGAATCTTCCAGGCCAAAAATGTTTTTTTGATGGTTTTGCCATCTTGAAAAGCGTGCGGCAAACGTTTATAATAGTAATCAATTTGTAACTATTTCCCGGCGTGTCGTCTTTCGGCCCGCGCGGGATAAGGAGGACAGGCAATGAAACGGGCTTTCGCGTTCTTTATAACGCTGTGCCTTGCGCTCTCGCTGCTCCCCTGCGCGGCCTTCGCCGAACAGGACGGCTGGCAACAGGCAAACGGCGGCTGGATGTATTATCAGAACGGCGTCCCGCTGAAAAATGTACAGTGGATTGAGGCCGAAGGGGGCCGGTATATCTTCAATGACGCGGGCCTTTTGCAGACCGGCGACGCAGAGGGCGACGTACTGACGGGCGGCAACCTCTATTATATCAATCCCCGGAAGGACCTGAACAACCCCGCCACCTGCTACGCTGTGCGCAACTACACCCGCCAGCGCGGCCAGGAGATCGGTATTACTTATTATGACGCCGACGGCATCACCTTTATGGGCTGGATCAAGGATGCCAGCGGCAGCCTGCGTTATCAGACGCGCATACCAAAGGAAAATGTTCCCGGCGCGTCCAAGGATTTATACATCTACGTCTGGCATGCCCAGCCCATCACCGAAGTACGTCCCGACCCCGATTACCCAGATGACCACTCCCGCGACATCCCCACCGGGTGGTACCTGTTCGACGACAACGGTATATTGATGTGCAGTGCCCAGAACTGCACCGTGGACGGCATTACCTACACTACGGATACGGATGGCCGCATTCTCAGCCCCTACTTGACGCTGCCCGGCGAATCCGAAGACCCGAAGCGTCCCGCCCTCTCCGATGTGGAGGGCCTGCATCTGACAAACCAGCAGATTGCCGAACGCTTCCAGCCCGCCAACGCCGCCGCCAACCAGACTATCCTGGATATGACAAACCAGTACCGCGCCGAGGTCGGAGCCGCGCCGCTGGTGCTGGACCAGAAAATGTGCGTCGCCGCAACCGTGCGCGCCATTGAAATGGCACAGTCGGGCATTTTCTCGCACACGCGGCCCAATGATACAGAGTGCTTCACCATCTTTGAGGACTGCGGCTTTTCTACGGCCCATATTTACAGCATGGGGGAAAATATCGCTATGAATGCCGGCTATTCTGACCCGGATATACAGGCGTGTATCGGCTGGCGCAATTCATCGGGGCATTACCGCAATATGATCGATACAGGCTACCGGACGCTGGGCGTCGGGAAGTGTATCGGGCAGGGCGGCAAAATCTACTATGTGCAGTTGTTCGCCTCCAACACGCTAAGATAGGGCCGTGGATATGATGAAAAAATGGATAAAACCCCTGCTTTCCGCCGCCGTATCGCTGTGCCTGGCGACAGCGCCCCTCTCCCCTTCCGCCTTAGCAGCGGAAAATACCCGAAAATCCTTAAACGCCGGATGGGTACAGTCGGCGGACGGCTGGCAGTATTTTGAAAACGGCGCGCCGCTCACGGGTGCGCGCTGGATCGAAGACGAGCAGAACCGCTATCTGTTTGATGAAAACGGCATCCTGCAAACAGGCGACGCACAGGGCGACGTGCTTTGGGAGGGCAGCCTGTACTATATCAACCCGGAAAAGGACGCCGCCGCGCCCGCCACATGCTACGCGGTGCGCGACTACATCCGCATCCGGGACGCGGGTCTCAGCTACTATAACGCCGACGGCATCACCTTTGCGGGCTGGATAGAGACGGCGGACGGCGGGCGCATGTATCAGACGTGCATTGCGAAAGAGACCGTGCCCGGCACGGAAAATGACCTGTATATTTATGTATGGCGCGCGCAGTACCTTCCCGAAGGGCGCGACCCGGCGGACCCGGCCCTCATCATCCCTGCTGGATGGTATCTTTTCGACGAGGGCGGGCGTCTGATCCAGCGGGAGGGATGGCACAACTGCGGCGACGGCCTGGCCTACCGCACCAACGCGCAGGGTCAGATTTTAGAAAGTTCCGCGCAGGGCCTCCACCCCGACGCCGACGAACAGTTGACCGATACCGCCTTCCGTGTGCGGGCCGACACAGTGCCATCCCAGCAGACGATTTGGGCGCGGACCAACCAGATACGCGCCGAAGCGGGCATGCCGCCGCTGGCGCTGGATGATTCTCTGAGCGCCGCCGCCGCGCTGCGCGCCATTGAGATGGCCCGTGCGGGCGTACTCTCCCACACGCGGCCAAACGGCGGGGCCTGCTTTACCGTGTATGACGATTTCGCCTGGACATTTGACGAAAGGTATTTAGGCGAAAATATCGCGCGCCTTTCCGGCATTGCCGACCCGGACAGCCAGGTATGCGAAAGCTGGAAAAACTCCCCCGACCACTACCGCAATATCATTGATCCGGATTTCACGTGCCTGGGCGTGGGCGTGTACGTCGCGCCGGATGGCCGCTGGTACTATGCGCAGCTATTCGCCGCGCAAGCGCCTGTGCAATAAAATAAGACGCGCCCGCCGGGACAGGCGCGTCTTTGATACAGGAAAACCCAATCTGGACAAGATGGGTTTCCAAAGGGGCTGCGCCCCTTTGGCGGAGTCCTGAGGCAGCGCCTCTGGGCAGGTTTGGGCGGCAGCCCAACAACGCCGCACAGCGAAAGCTGTGCGGCGCTACTGTTTATGCCGCGTTCATATCCTCAATGCGCTTGGCGCTTGTATGAGCGATTGGCTCCCAGATCTCCTGCTTCTTTACAAAGCTCAGCAGCGTAAGCACCATTTGGCTGAACAGGAACACCCAATAGGATAAAATGCCCTTCGCCATGCCCGCGAGCGGACGTTTTTTCAAAAGGACGGTAAAGGCCGCAAACACAGCGGAACCGATCACGCCTGCCGCCGCGCTGCCCGCTATCATCAGCCCCGCTAACAGGAGGCCGTGCAGCACCACGCCGCCTAAAACCATCCCGCCGCCCATAGCGACCAGCAGCAGCGACACAATACCAAGCACCGTGCTGAAAAGCTGTACAAGCGGAATCAGGAATGTAAGGAACATATCCAGGCAGACGACGCTCCCGCGCCCTGCGAAGCTGGCAAAAAGCCCGTGCCCATAGCGCTGGAGGCCCTGGAGGCTCCCCGTTGTCCAGCGGCGGCGCTGTTTCCAGCTCTGCGAGAAGGTGAGCGGCTGTTCATCATAGATCAGCGCTTCGGGGATAAAGTGAACGCGCTCGCCTATCATGGCGCACTGCGCGCTGAACTCGTAGTCCTCCGTCATTGTTACCGTGTGCCAGCCGCCCAGACGACGCAGGAGCGCGGTCGATACCGCAAAGCCGCTGCCGTTTACCAGAGCCGAGAGACCCAGCGCACTGCGGGCGGCATTGTAGAACTGGTTCACCATCCAGTAGCAGATGGAATAGCAGCTGGAAATGGCGCTCTGCTCAGGGTTCTTGCTGTCGCGGAAGCCCTGCGCTACCTGTGCGCCGCTGCACAGCGCGTCGTTCATGCGCGAAAGGAAATGTACGTCCGCCAGGTTGTCCGCGTCGAATACGCACATGGCGTCGAAAGATTCCGCCAATACCACTTTTTCCACTACCTGGTGCAGCACCTCGCCCTTGCTGCGGATAACGCCTTGGGGATGGAAAATGCGCGCGCCGTGCGCCGCCGCAATGGCCTCGGTGTCGTCGGTGCAGTTGTTGGGCGCGACAATCACTTCATATAATTCGCGCGGATAATCCAGCGCGTGCAGGCTGTCCACCAATTGGCCGATTACCGCCGCTTCATTGCGCGCGGCCACGATGAGCGCGAAGCGCTTTTTCGGCGCGGCCACGCCCGCCGCGGGCGGCGTGGGACGCCGCAAGCCAAACAGTGCCACAATGGCAAAATACGCGCCGTACAGGCACAGCGGCAGGCCCAGATAAAACACAATGCGTGTCAAAACCACATAAAACATATTCGTAGCCCTCCCTTTGGGTGAAGATATGGCAGCCGCGCTGGATTTTCTATGCCCCTTCGGACGGGAACGCATAGCCGTTTTCAGCCGTGCCGCGAATCAACGGTTTGTCCTCACCTACATACTAAACGATACAGGAGGGGGTTTTTCTGCAAGATTTTGAAAAAAATCAAAAATAAATATGCCCCCCGCCGCGCGAGGGGCATGTATGGGGCCTGAACAGGCCGCCTTGTCAGCTTTCCGCAACGTCCACGCCGTCCAAAAGGAGCTGGTTGACCTGCTCGCTCAAAACGACTAAGGCCAGATAGGGCTTGCCGTAATATTCCTCAAAGGAGGAGTAATCGTCCGTGCCCATCTCCTCATAGAAATAATCGGAGAGCGCCGTTTCGGTCGCCTCCAGCGCCGCATCCTCCATGATGGCCTGCATGATTACCTGCTGCTTGGCGTTCCACTCGATATCCTCGGCGGACTGCTCAAACAGCGCATCCTTGCTCTCCACGCCCATACCGCTCAGGAAATCCTGCAGCGTGAGGCCGTACATGCTCGCCTGGCTCGTGATCTGGTTCACCAGCATATCTTTCTGGAACTGGGTGGCCGCCTCCGGTATCTCCGTCAACTGGGCGTTATCCATCAGGTACTGCCAGGCGAAATCCATCAGCTTTGATTCGCGCATCGTACCTGTGATCTCCGTCTCCACATCCAGCGTGTTTGTCCAGCCGTAAGCCGCATTCAGGTTTGTATTGACGAAATCATCCGTAAACTCCGGCGTGATGTTCTCTCCCTCGATATAATTGATCGTCACCTCAAACACAGCGTCCTTGCCCGCAAGGTCGGGGTTGTTCTCATAGGGGTCTGGGAACGTCACTTCTATGCTGAAGCTTTCGCCTGGCTTGTGGCCGATGATCTGCGTGAGGAAATCGTCTATAAACTGATTGCTGCCCGCAAGCACACGCTGGGCCTCCGCGGTACCGCCGTCGAATTTCTCCCCGTCGACGCTGCCGGAATAATCAATGTTCACATAGTCGCCGTCCTCAATGGCGCGGTCGGTGATCTGCTCCGGCTCGGCGTAATTGGCCAGCAGGGACGCAATCTGTGCGTCTAACTCCTCTTTTGTCACCTCGGCATCTGCCGCCGGGACGGGGATGGCTTTGTAATTTTCCGGCAGCGTTACATAGTCCAGCGCGCGCACGCCGGTGAGGTGCCCGTTTTCATCCAGCCCCGCGCTGAAATCCACCGCGTCGGCGGTGCCGCCGCCGCTGCTGTCGGATGTGCTGGTGCTGCCTGAATCTGACGTGCTGTCCGACGCGCTTTGGCTGTCGCTGGCGGATGAACTGGAACTGCTGTCCGTCTGGCCGCAGCCCGCGAAAAGCAGCGCGCACAGCGCAAAGGCGACGGCCAGTGAAAGGATTTTGTGATACTTTTTCATGTTGCCTCCTGATAAATATACGGCGTTCTGTTCCCATGCCGCGAATATTTTTTATTATACAACAGTTCCGTGCATTTTACAAGTAGCAGATACTAAACGGGAGTGTCCAACGCGGGGACAGGTTTTGCCTGTCCCCCTTCCTTTCCGCATTTGCTATGAAAGCGTCCGCCTCCCGGCCCGGCGCTTTTTTCTGCCCATTGCAAAAATTCCGCTTGACTTCCTCCCGTATTTGCGCTATAATAAAAACAATCGTTTTAGAACAAAAGATTCAGAACATCTGATTTCCAAGAAGGAGGAAGGATACTATGCCGCCATCCGCAAAATTCACAAGGGAAGAAATCGTGCGGGCCGCGCTTACCCTTGTACGCACCGAGGGCTTCGACGCCCTGACAGCCAGGGCCTTGGGGGCCAAACTCGGCAGCTCGGCACGTCCTATCTTCACGGTTTTCCAGAATATGGAGGAAGTGCAGCAGGCTGTCATGGACGCCGCCAAGGCGGTGTATAAAGCCTTTATCGAACAGGGGTTGGCGCAGGAAAAGGCGTTCCAGGGCGTCGGGACACAGTATATCCTGTTTTCCATCCAGGAACCAAAGCTCTTTCAGCTTCTTTTTATGCGGGAGCGCGCGCAGGTGCCTGATCTGCCCAACGTGCTGCCGGTGATCGACGAAAATTACGCGCAGATCCTTTTGTCCATCCGGCACGATTACGGCATAGAGGGACCCGCCGCTGCACGCCTGTACCACCATTTGTGGATCTATTCGCACGGCATCGCCGCGCTCTGCGCCACCAATATGTGCCGTTTCTCAGGGGAGGAGATCGGGGAGATGATGGCCGAGGTATGCAGGAGCCTTTTGAAAAGCATCGGGGAGGGAAATCGCAATGATTGAGGCACGGGACATCACAAAAGCGTATGGGAGTGGTTCGGGCCGCACCCAGGTATTGAAAGGCGTTTCCCTGCGCGTCGAAAAGGGGGATTTTGCTGTTATCTTAGGCGCGTCCGGCTCCGGGAAATCCACATTCTTAAATGTGCTGTCCGGCCTGGAACGCCCGGACAGTGGGCAGGTGCTGTATGACGGGGCCGACATCGCCTCCCTTTCCGACCGGGCGCTGACGGATTTCCGCAAAGAAAAGATCGGCTTTATTTTTCAGCAGTATTACCTGCTGCCCAATATGAGTGTCGATAAAAATGTGAAGATGGGGGCCGACCTCGCCAACAACCGCGATTATCAGAAAGTGGTAGCGGCGGTGGGGCTGTCGGAAAAGCTCCGGCAGTACCCCAGCGAGCTTTCCGGCGGCGAACAGCAGCGCGTCAGCGTTGCGCGGGCGCTTGCCAAGAAACCGGAGGTGCTGTTCTTAGACGAACCAACCGGGGCGCTGGATGAACAGACGGGGCGGCAAATCCTCGATTACATCTGCCGTTTGCAGCAGGCGGACGGCTTTACCATGATCATGGTGACACATAACGCCAATATCGCGCAGATGGCGAATACCGTAATCCATATGAACAGCGGGGAGCTTGCGGAGATATACCACAATGACGTGCAAAAAAGCGCGCATGAGATCGGATGGTGAGGAAAAATGGTGATCGGGATAAAAGACGCCGCCAGGCTGACAGGCATTGTAATTATCACATTCTGCGCGGTGCTTGTGTGCGCAATGTTCCTGAATTACTATATGGATATCCTCGCTATAGAAGATGTGGTCGCCCCAGGGCAGCAGGATATTTTTTATCAGGCGCAGGTGTCCACGGCGAAGGTAGTGTGCGCTGTCAGCGGGGGATGTTTGCTTGCCACCTCGGCGGTCATGCTGCTGTTTTATATCCGGCACTATATCGACACGCATAAAAAGGAATTGGGAATCCTGAAAGCGATGGGGTATTCCGCCGGGCGTATCGCGCGGCATTTCTGTGTGTTCGGTGCAAGCGTATTTTTGGGCACGGCGCTTGGCTTTGCGGGGGCCTTTTTGCTGATGCCATCCTTTTATGAATTGCAGAACAAAGACCATTTTCTGCCGGATATCTCCATCCATTTCCACCCGGTACTGCTGCTCTATCTGATTTTTCTGCCAACCGCCGCTTTCGCGCTGCTGTCTGTCCTGTACGCCCGCTGGAAACTGAAAACGCCCGTCCTGTACCTTTTGCGCGATTGGGAAGCCGCCCGTACCCAGACCAAAAAGCGCCGGGCGGATACAAGCGAACGGCCATTCCTTGCCGATTTGAAAAAGAACACCCTGCGGGACAACAAAATGCTTGTCTTTTTCGTCCTGTTTGCCTCGTTCTGCTTTTCGTCCATGGTGCAGATGTCGTCCAGCATGCGGGAGCTTTCCAGCGAGATGATGGGCGCTATGATGTTGGGCATTGGGCTTGTGCTGGCCTGTACCACGATGCTGATGGCCCTGACGACCGTCATACGCGGCAATACCCGGACCATTGCGATGATGCGCGTGTTTGGGTATTCCCAAAAACAGTGCTGTCACGCCCTTCTCAGCGGATACCGCCCTGTGGCGTATATCGGTTTTGCTGTGGGGACGGCGTACCAGTATATGCTTTTGCGGATCATGGTCGATATCGTGTTCCGGGACTTTGCGGGGATGCCTACATATGAATTTGATGTGCCTGTCATGCTGCGCACGCTCGCAGTGTTTGCGGTGGTGTATGAACTGATTGTGTTCGTGTTTTCGGAACGGATCAAAAAGATTTCTGTCAAGGAAATCATGTTGGAATCGTAGCCTTTGTGTATCCCGCTCTGCGATGGGGTTCATAGATACTATTTCTGCCCCTGCCCCCCTTGCGGTTCGCCCCTGTTTGCCGTATAATAAACAGCGGGAATATTCTTGAAATATCCACACAGAGGAAGGAGACAGATAGTATGAACAGCATTTATGACCGCGCGGACATCTACGATCTGATTGAAACAGAGCAACGGGCCGAAATCTACAAAAAGCACTGGGAGCAGGTTTTTCAGGGCACGGATATCCACACCCTTTTAGATGTGAGCGTCGGCTCCGGCAATGTAACGCTTCCTCTGGCGGCTTTGGGCATAGAGATCAGCGGTTCCGATTTGAGCGATACGATGCTTGCCCGCTGCCGGGAAAAGGCGGCGCGCCGGGGCGTAAAGATGGACCTGCGGCAGAGCGATTTCCGGGACCTGCACTGCTGGGACGGCATTTGTTTTGACTGCGTAGCCAGCACAGGTAATGCCCTGCCCTATGTGCCAAACAGCGACCTGCCGTCGGCATTGGCCCGCATGGACAGCCTTGTAAAACCCGGCGGGTATTTATACTTTGACTCGCGCAACTGGGATCAAATTTTACGGGAACGCAAGCGCTTTTATCTGTATAACCCCTTTTTTGACGGGGAAACGCGGGTGAACCTCGTGCAGGTGTGGGATTACCTTCCCGATAACTCCATGATTTTTAACTTGCTGTATACGTTTGAGAAAGACAACCGTATTTTCCAGCAGGAACAGTTTGAGGAGCATTATTACCCTGTTTCCCGGCAGTTCCTGCTCGATCAACTGCGCGCGCTTGGATATGGGGAAATTCGCCAGTCCTGCTTCCCCACCATTTTGGGGCAGGAGCCGGAAAACGCCGAATGGTATTGCGTTCTGGCGCAAAAACGGTGATGCGCCAGATAAGGCGGGAATGTTTCAGAAAAAGGCCGGAGAGGAGAGCCGTCAGGCTTTTCCCCCTCCGGCCTTTTTCGGTCATGACTCCCTGTTTATCTTATCTATATAGGACAGGATTTGCTCCTCCGTCACTTTCCCGTTCCGTCTTCCTTTGCCTCTCAAATGACATATGAAATCCCATAAGGCGGCTCCCCGTCCCTCGTCTCCATTTACATAGCCGCTTACCTTTTTCAGCAGGGATTCATCCTCCGAAAGCTGTCCATGAAAAGAGGCCAGCCGGTAAAGCGGGGAAAGCTGCGAATAGCCATAATCTGGAAAAATCTGCCCATGCTTGACCGCCCCTGTATCCCAGGTGCCCCCGCTCTCACGGAACAATGCCTGAAGGCAGCAGCAATCAGCATTGTCTCCCACCTCTAAAATGACGGCATGGCTCACGGGCGCAAACGGGCGGCAGTCGATCGTCACAATATCGCCCGCGCGGAAAGGGACGGGCAGGTTCAAATCGCCGCCCCCTGCAAACTCTATTTGATCCGGGTCAAAAAGGCCATTGCACTCAAAATAACATACATCAGAGCCAACAAGGGTGTAGTTGTAATCATTCTTCAGGTTCCCTTTTCCATCCGGCGACCACTTTTCCGCGACAAAATAGGTCAGCTCCTCTTTGCCACCCTCCAAATCACCTAAAAACTCCCGGATACACGCAAAAATATTCTCCCATGAGAGGTACGGGTCCAGCGCATACTCTCGGAAATGGGACGCCCCTCCGCTGTAATAGCCTTTCAGAAAAAAGAACTCCCCCGGTTCCATCTGCATCTTCTGAATGGCACGGGAGGCCGCATCAGCCAATGTGGAAAAATAGCCGTCCTCCTCCCCTTCCGCCAGCAGCAGAAATATTTCCCGCTTCCGTTTCAGCGGAATGAGCGCGCCTGAGACGGCATCTTCTATCTGATACCGGTATAGGGGCAGTTTTTCAGGCGGCGCGCCGTCCAATCCGTTATCACGCGAGCAGTCAATATCGTCGCTGATGGGACACTTTGCAAGGTAAGACGCCATTTCCGCCGAGGGGAAAATCTCTTGCAAAATAGATTTCATATTACTATACATAAAACACCTCCCCTTTTTCACTGATCGCCCAAATCCCAAATTTCCATGCCCCGTTCCTGCCAGAAATCCATAAACGCGCTCATGCGCGGGGACGGCCCGTTGCCCTTGCGGCGGCAGTAAAGCAGCACATGCTTTGCCCCGGCGGGGCACGCGTCCAGATAATCGCCCATATACTCCTGCAAACAGGTGTATACAAAGAGGACGTTCCTCCCATAGCGTTTTATAAAATCCTCTCCGAGACCTGCCGCGCTCACCGCAATCCCGTCCTTCGCAGTATAGCCCACCGCCTGGGCCGCCTGCCGAAAGGTAATGCGCCGCTCCTTGTCCGAACGGGAAATGCACAGGAAAACCGTTCCGTCATATGCCCGCATTTTTTCTTCCGCGAATTGCTGAATACGTTTTTCTCTCTGTTCAGGGGCTTCGCCCGCCAGCGGCAGTTCAACATGATGCCACATAACGATTTTCCCCCCTTATCCCCGGTATCGTTTTCAAGCCATAGGCGCTGGGGATTTCATAGAGCCAGCGCCCCGATTCATCCTCAAACCCTAGCTCGTACCAGGCGCTATAGCCTAATTTTTCCAGCTCCTCAAAATCCCGCTGGCGGGTGCGGTCGGAAATTCCCGGCAGTATCTCCCGGTACAAAGTCGTTTTATTCATGCCGTCCGTCTCGTCCTCCTCGGCCATGCGGCGCATCAGCACGCACAGCCGCCGCAGCCTTATCAGATACTTCTGCCGCGTCCTGTTCTCCTGTTCCTCCTGCGGGAACAGTTTCAGCGACACCGGGACAAACGCCCGCCGCGCCCTGTCCCACCGCGCCTCCAAAACCCCCGCCTGGCGCAGCAGACGGATATCCCGCAAAGCGGTGCGCTGGCCCACGCCAAAATTCAGGGAAAATTCCTGGAAAGAAACCTCCTCACAGTTGAGGAACAAATGATATACGGACAGCACCCGGCTCAGTTTTGTCATGTCTGTCCCTCCCTCTTTTCCATCTGGCACAAGGACAGCGGCCATTTTTCCCGATTTTCCCCCTGCCCTTCCGCGGCGTCTGTTGGCAGTATACCATATTGCCGTTTTCTTATATGACAGACGTGGGGTCGTGTCTTACAGGGTGTCCAGCGGGAGCGGCTCGCCGTCCTGCGCCACCGCCACGCGCCCGCGATACGGGGCAAAGGCCGGGATGGACAGAAACGCCTCCGGCTGCTCTGTGTGCATGGGCACAATGACCTTTGGGTCGACTGTCTGGATCAGTTTCGCAATCGTCTCCACATAGGCGTGGCCGCTGGTGTGCAAATGCTCTATGGGCCGTCCGCCGATAAAGTCGAGCAATGCCGGGTCGGCGTGTTCCGGTTTCAGGTAGCCGTCCCACATGGAATAGATGATCTGGCCGTCTTTATCAAAAAACTTGTCCCGCAGTTTTTCAAAAGGGGTGGTATACTCTCCCGGATGGGTATTTTTCCGGCTCAACAGCACGAAACCGTCCCTCCGCATTTCATCTTCTTCAATGGACTGGATATCCAGTGGCTTTTTTAACCGCAAAGCCCTGCCGCGCAAAGCCTCCCACTTCTGGTGTGCCGGGTCCAGCACCCGTATGGCCGGATGGGTTGGGGATGTCTGATAGTCCGGGAAATTCCCCTTGCGCTCCATCCCTTCCATCGCGGTGACAATCAGGCGTGCCTGGTAGAAATCGCAGACAAACGGCATGCCCGCCGGAGTGTTCTGGTAAAACTCCATGATGCTGTCCAGATTGGTGGAGGAGACCAAAACAAAATTATATGTATGTTTCTGGAACAGCGCCGCCGCCCGCTCCCCTAACGCCTGTTCTGTCAGCACCGCGCCCTTCTCCCGCGATACCTGCTCCTGTCCCAGCATGGTGCCCTCGGTGACAAGGATATCCACGCCTTTTGGCACAATAAACGCATGCAAAACTTTCCAAAGCTGTTCTCCCTGGATACCGTGATCCCGGAAATCCCCGGTAAAGAGGATGCGTTTGCCCGCCGCCTCTATATAGAACATATAGGCGTCCAGAGCGGAGTGGTCTACATACAAAGGGCGGATGGTGACGCCCGGCACAGGGCGCAGTGCTTTTCCGGGCTGATAAGCAGACATCCCCTTTACAATGGGGAATCCCTTTTCCTGTGTGCCCCGGTCGATATAGGCGGTGACGACCATTAAAATCTGCTTTGCCAATGGGCCGATGTACATGGGCAGTTCCGGCATTTTCGCCGCGATTTCCTTATAGAGGTCGCAGTGATCCCCGTGGTAATGGGTGAACAACAGAGCGTCGGCGGGGCGGCCGTCCAGTACCTTGTCCAGCAGTTCCGTATCCTTGATGGGTGCGGTATCGTCGGAGCTGGGCAGGTTCGCGCCCATATCTATGAGGACGCGCCGCCCTCCCATGCTGATTTCCGTACAGCAGCCGCCGATTTGATGAGTGCCGCGATAGATCGTCATCTGTGCCATGTTTTTTCCTCCTGTCCGGGCAACCAGGCAGCCCGCTTTGATAGGGAAAAGTATAGCATAGGAGGCAGCAGTTCAATGACAGGCGTATTGTCGGGTGCAGTCTGGCCGATAAATGTGCGCTTTATACACAGCCCTCCCCCTCCTGTTTCAATTCCTCTATCCACGCTTCGATCGCCTGCGCCAAAACATATTGCTGCCGCAAAACAGCCATACCGGTTTTGGGCACTTCCGGCACGTTTTCCTTTTCCCGAAGGTTTTCCTGTAAGCACGCTTTCAAATCCCGCACATTTTTTTCGATATTGGCGATACAGGATTTTTGCATGTCCAAAGGCACGTTTTCCAGATTCACGATCACCGCGTTAAAATCCAAAAACATACGGATAGGCTGATTGGAAAGCTCCTTCATCAGGTGTTCAAATTCCTGCTCACCGCGGGTGGTCAGCGAGTAGACCGCCTTTTCCGGCATATTGTTCTCCCGCACAGGAACACTTTGGAGCAGCCCTTTTTCCTCTAACTGGATGACCTTTTTGTAGATGGATGGCGTACTGATCTTCACCCATTTGGAAATATTGCGGTATTCCACCAGTTTTTGGATGTCATAGGCACTCATAGCCTGCTGTCTCAGCATACCGAGGACGATCAAATCTATGGTTGCCATCAAAAAATCTCCTTTCGCTCTTGACAACTACTATAATTTATAGTATCATGTGCTAACGGCAGATACTATAAATTATAGTATCCTATATTTCATCCACTGTCAAGCGAAAGGAGCGATTTTATGGATGGAAACAAAAAGATGGCGCTGTTGGGAAGCGCGCCCATTCCCAAGGCTCTCCTGTCTCTGGGCATTCCAACGATGGTCGGCATGCTCATCAACGCGCTCTACAATCTGGCGGACACCTACTTTGTGGGCGGCCTGGGCACCGATCCGATGGGAGCGGTCACAGTGGCTTTCCCCCTGGGGCAGGTGATCGTGGGGGTGGGGCTGTTGTTCGGGAACGGCGGGGCCGCCTATCTCTCCCGACTTTTGGGGCGTGGTGACAGGGACACGGCAAACAAGGCGGCGAGTACCGCCCTGTACAGTAGCGTTGCGGCGGGGGCAGTCGTTATCCTGTTTTCGGTTCTTTTTCTGAAACCGATTTTGAGGCAGGCTGGCGCAATCGAAAGCGTTATGCCCTATGCCGTCGCCTATGGCCGCATTTATATCGTGTTTTCTATTTTCAATGTATTCAATGTCACCATGAACAATATCGTTTCCAGCGAGGGCGCGGCAAAAATGGCAATGTGCGCGCTGATGTCCGGCGCGGTGCTGAATGTGCTGCTGGACCCGGTTTTCATCTACGGCCTTCGCCTTGGGGTAACAGGCGCGGCAGTCGCGACGGCAATTTCACAAGCCGTTTCCACAGCGGTTTATCTAAGCTACATACTGCGGAAAAAGAGCGTGTTCCATTTTAGTGTCAAAGCGTGCCGCTTTGCGAGGGAGGTGATGCCGGAGATTTTGAAAATCGGTATCCCTACGCTGATTTTCCAGCTTCTGACAAGCCTTTCCATTGGCATGATCAACAACGCAGCGAAAGGATACGGCGGCTCCGCGCTCGCCGCGATGGGGCCAGTCATAAAAATCATGTCTATGGGCACGCTGATTGTTTTTGGTTTCCTGAAAGGGTTCCAGTCTGTCGCCGGGTTCAGCTATGGAGCCAGGAAGTTTGACAGACTGCGGGAGGTGATCAAAACCGCGCTTCTTTGGTCTACCGCCTTTTGCGTGATTTTTGGCCTTGCCGCCGCTCTATTTTCCACTCAAATTGTCTCGCTGTTCACAAGAGATGATGCGGAGATGGTGCATATCGGCTCTATAGCCCTGCGGGCAAATGGTATATCCTTTTTCCTGTTTGGCTTTTATACTGTCTATTCCTTCCTGTTCCTTGTGATGGGAAAAGCTGCGGAAGGGTGTATCCTCGGCGCTTGCCGGCAGGGGATATGCTTTGTACCTGTTATTCTGATACTTCCGGCGGTTTGGGGATTGCGCGGCGTCCTCTATGCACAGCCGGTCGCGGATGGCCTTTCAGCAATCGTTACAGCAGTGATGGCAGTTCGGCTCCATAGGGAATTGCGGGCGGTGGAACGGCTTGGGGATACTTCATCCCAGAAATAGAAACAAAAACCAGCCCCACGCTGCACAATACGGCATGAGGCTGTTTTCTTATTTCCCCTGCAACCGTATATCCTCCCCACAGAAGCACAGCGTCTCACAGCTCCCCAGCAGACGCGAGACGACCTTTTCGGTATACCGCCGCTGCAAATCGGCGTCGTTGATGATATTGCTGGCAGTAATGATATTATCAATCATTTGTTACACCATTCTAATTAAATAGTTTCTTTTTTATTATCTACTGTAACTATTTTATGATTTTCTTTTTTTCATATAGAATTTACAATTTTCTGGCCCAACACACCCCGGAAGCCCAGAAACAGAGCATGTCCCTCTACTTACTTTTCCTCTCTTTGTATAACATATAAAACTTCTACATGTATCTTCTTTGCTTAATAGTTTTTTTGAGTTCTTTGGAATAAATTTCTCACAGCCTTTTTCTCCCGCATCACACCTGGCCTTTTTATAGAGACAAAGACTCTTTCCATAATAGAAACACTTTTTTCCATTCACTCTGGTTATTACACCACTTTGATATTCGTTAGTTTCATTTTTTGATAGATTTTCTGCTTCTAAATTCACGATCTCTTTTTCTACTACTTTTGGATTTTCTTCTTTCGCATTCTTCTGAAGTACAGCATCTCTCTGGATTTCTTCAATTACTGGTCGATGAGCACCGCTTTCCTCTCGTTCAATTTCCAAGTCATCAACAATCTTTAACAATTCTTTCAATCTATCTCTAAGGAATATATCTCCCACCTTTTCACCAACAACCGTGAGAGAAAAATATTGTGGGAGCGATATTTTACTTGAATTGACAGAATTCTTTTTGAAAAAAAAGATTTTATCTTTTTCTTCTGGATAAAATGCCCCTATTGCAACCACCTCTGAAAAGG
>CANCXY010000014.1 GCA_947381875.1 uncultured Clostridia bacterium
CCCCACGTCTCGCAACACTCTTTCCCTACACGACGCTCTTCCGATCTATCTTGTTCCATGATTGCGCCCGGCGGACGGTTATTCCAGCTTCCAGCTCCGGGTCAGTTCGTGGAAAGCGGTATTTTTGGCAAGCACGACGACCTTATCGTTGGCGAGGATCTGTGTATTGCCGCGCGGGATCACCAGTTCGCCGCCGCGCATGATGGAGACGATGACCGCGTCTTTTGGGATTGTCATTTGCGCCAGGGTCTTGCCCGCGTAGAGGAAGTCCGGCGGCGTCTGCACCTCGGTGAGCGACGACGTTCCGCCCGCCAGGTTCAGAAGCTGCTGGATCGCGCTCGTCTCCATCTCGCGTTCGATCAACTGCGTGAGGTTATCGGTGGCGCTCACCGCGATATCGACGCCCAGGCGTTTCAGCACCCCCGCGTTCTTCGGGTTGCTGACGCGCGCCACCGTCCGTCGCACCTTGAACACCTGCTTTGCCGTCTGGCAGGCGATCAGGTTAATCTCGTCCCGACCCGTCACTGCCGCCAGCGCGCCGCACTGCGCCACCTGCGCGCCCGCCAATACCTCCGCCAACGTGCCGTCGCCGCACACCACCGTCAAATCCAGGCTGTCCGCCACCCGGCGGCAGAGCGCGGGGTCGGCGTCGATCAGCACCGGGTCGTGCCCATGCTCCAACAGCGTCTTTGCCAAATAAAACCCAATATTCCCCCCGCCTACTATACATATACGCATATATACCCTCCATCTTCCCCACGGCAAACCATTTTTGCGGCGGGACGCAATAAATCCTTTTGTTTCTTCCCCGCCTCCGGCGGGGAAGAAACAAACGAATGGGATTTGCCCCATCTTCCCTGTTCGCGGCATCAGAACGCCAGCATGTGCCCTGTAAACCCGTAAAGGGCGAGGGCGAGGATTCCGATGTACAGCAGCATGATAGGCATGCCGCGAAACGTGGCGGGCACCGCTTCATCGTGGGCGTGTGTGCGCCAGCGGCGCACAAGGTAGACGGCCAGCACATAGCCCGCGCCGCTGCCCAGCGCAAAACCGATGGTCTGCGCGAGGCTGAATGCCTGGGTGGTGCTGACAAGCAGCGTGCCCAAAATGCAGGTATTGAATGTCGCCATCGGCAGCACCGCCACAATGTCCTTTGCGCCGTCCCGGTGGGAGAGTACCACCACGAACAGCACCACGAAAAAGGCCGCCGTGCTGCACAGCACCATGCCCAGGGGACGGAAATAGGTCCAGGAGGGCAGAGCCAGGCCCGTCATGAATCGGTTCACAAAATAGCCGAGGAGGGCGCTGATGCCCTGTAAGGCACACAGCAGCAGACCGAAGGTTCGGGAGCCGACCGATGTGTCCCCCGCCATCTGCACCAGGCGCGATACGCCCAGCGCGCGCGTGCATACCGCGTTCTGCGCAAATACCGCCATCACCGCGTACCCGAAGAAGGTGCTTACCGCTTTGAGGACTTCTGTCATGGCTGTTCCTCCCCCCACAACATCTGGTTGCGGATGCTCTGCACGCCCGCGCGCCATACGCCCATCACCAGCGCCGTGATGACGAATCCGCCGCTGGGGAGCTGCGCCATCGGGAACACCGCGCGGCTTACCACGGGCGTGCCCATCAGCGTGCCCGCGCCCATCAGCTCCCGCAGGGAGGCGATAATCATCAACGTCAGCACATAGCCCAGTGAGGTGACGATGCCCTTGTGCAGCGCTGTCTTTACGCGCTCGCGCTGCGGGCGTTCATAGCGCTTGAGGACAATCGGGTCCGCCGCCAACAGCGGGAGGTACAGGCCCAGCAGCGCTAAGTCCGCCGCCGAGAACATCTGCCCCATCAGGAACCGCACGCCCGCGTAGACCACCGCCGCCGTCAGCGCGTAGGTAAGCCCCCGGAAGCGGAAATAGGAAAACCGGCTCAGCGCCGCCGCAATCACGCGCGTGGGCGTGAGCAGAAGCAGCACCGCCACACTTAAAATCAGTCCGTTTTTTACCGTCGTTGCCGCCACGATCAGCGGCGCAAGGCCCAGCCCCTGCATGATGACCGGGTTGTTCATAAACACGCGGTCGCGCTTGATGCGTTTTTCTACGCTGTCCCCGGCCGCCGCGGCCTCGGCCTCCGCCGCCTCCCGCATATGGGCGGGCAGGTCGATCTGCATGGTAACGTCGGGGGCCTCATGCTCTTTCAGATTTTCGCTCATGCGCGCCTCCTTGTGAAAATGCCGTGGTCGAAGCTATCAAATATGCGGTCCAGCGGCTCGGTCAGCGCGTTCACCGCTAATACGGCAAAGCATACGCCTGTGTCATAGGTGCCAAAATAGCGGAACATCATCGTCATAAAGCCTAAGATCATCCCATAGGCAAAATGCGCGCGCGTGTTTTTGGGCCGCGTACACGGCTCGTTGATCAGGAACACCGCCGCATACACCAGCGCGCCGCTGGGCAGCTCATATTCCAGCGAGATCAGGCGCGTTTCAATATACAGCCACGGCGGTTCCAGGCCCAGTGTGTTGACGCGCGGATAAAACCACGCCACCAGCGCGCACGCCAGCAGGAACCCGCAAGGCAGGCTCAGCGTGATGTCGCGCCGCATCCAGAAAAACATCGCGCACGCCACCAGTACCAGGACGCTTGTCGCCCCAATCGGCCCCGCGTAGTTGCCCAATACCAAATTAAACAGGCTCACGTTCGGCACGCCGCCCGCCCGCAGGGTATGGGAGAAATTTTCCATCATGGTCGTTTCTCCGGCCTCCAACAGCCCCAGCCGCGTGAACGGGGCGGGATAGGAAAGCACCTCCTCCGGCCAGCTCACCGTCGCGACAGCGTACCCGAACGCGGCGGGATTGAAGGGGTAATGCCCCGCCCCGCCAAACGCGTGCTTGCCCAGGAGCGTGGCCGTCATCACGCTGACGACTACAATATAGTAATGCACCGTGGCGGGCATCAGCATTGTGAGGACCAGCGCGGCGGGGATGCTGCTGTTGTCGCGCCTGTCGTGGGGCTTCGCCCGCAGCCAGGAGACAAGGTGGTCGCACAAAAGCGCCGTCAGACTCGCCGCCAGGCATAGCAGCACCGGGCGCATGCCATAGAAAAAGGTGGAGATCGCAAGCGGCGGAATCGCCATCCACACCATATCCCCATTCGCACGTTCCGCATCGGAAAGCTGCGGGGCAGCTATCGTTCCGCCGCTCATCGTTTCTCCCCCCTTTGCGCCTCGGCGCACGCGGCCCGGATATGGCACATGGCCGCACGCGGGTCCGCCGCCTCAAAAATGGCGCTCCCCGCCACCAGTACATTGGCCCCCGCCGCCGCACACAGGGGAGCCGTCTCCTCGTCCACGCCGCCATCCACCTCAATATCCAAAGCAAGCCCCCGGCGCGCGGCCTCTTTGCGCACGGCGCGCATCTTCTTTAGGGTTTCCGGCATGAACCGCTGCCCGCCGAATCCCGGTTCCACGCTCATCACCAACACCATATCCAGCATATTTAGATAGGGGAACACCGCCTCGGCGGGCGTTTCCGGCTTCAGGGCCACGCTGGCGCGGCAGCCCGCCGCCCGGATGGCGCGCACTGTCTCGGCGGGGTCGTCCTCCGCTTCAACGTGGAACGTGATGAGGCTGGCCCCGGCCTCGGCAAACGCGCGCGCATACGCGCACGGGCGCTCGATCATCAAATGCACATCATACACCGCCGGTACGCGCCGCCACAGCGACGAGAGCAGCGGGATCCCCAGCCCGAAATTTGGCGCGAAGCGCCCATCCATCACGTCCACATGCAGCATGTCCGCCCCGGCGGCCAGCACCTCCCGGCAGCTTTTCCCAAGCTCTGTAAAATCCACCGCAAGCAGCGACGGAGAGAGTTTTATCATACGACACCTCGTTTTCCTGCGCCCCGCGCCCCTTCGCGGGGAGTGTCCACATCGCGGATCTATTGCCGTGTATTTCCCCGCATTGGACACTCTCCCTTCGCGCGGCGGCGTAATACCAATCAAGCCTTGTCCACATTGTACCGCATTTTTCGCCCGCGCGCAACAGCCCAGCGAAGAATTCCTGAATTTTTCGCCGATTGACACGACCTGTTAAAGCTGGTACAATAAAATTTGTAAAAGGGAGGGTTTCGCATGGTTTCAATGATGGACGCGCGCGAAGAATTTACCACCGCACTGCGCGCCGGGCAGCGCGCTTACCGCGACAGCCTCGCGGGCGGGCGCTACCCGTATTTGCAGGTGTTGGATGACATCCTGCAAAATTCCGATGTGGAGACGACGGAGCCGCTCGGCCTGGTGGAAATCCCCATCGACCGCATTGTAGGCACCAAAACGGACGGGCGCACAAAAGCTTTCGCGTGTAATTTCATGCCGCTGCTGGACGCGCGCACCGAGTTTGGCACAAAGTGGATCACACTCTGCAAATCCCAGATGGAGGAGGGCATCCGCGACCCCATCCGCGCGTTCGAGTTTATGAACCTGTTCTATGTGCAGGAGGGCAATAAGCGCGTCAGCGTACTGAAACACTTCAACGCCCCCAGTGTGGCGGGCTATGTGACGCGCCTCGTCCCGCCGCGCACCGATACGCACGAGAGCCGCCTGTATTATGAATTTCTGGATTTCTATAAAGCTACCGCCATCAATTCCCTGTGGTTCTCCGGGGAAGGGCGCTTCGCCCAGCTCGTCGACGCGGCGGGCAAGGCCCAGGGCGAGGTGTGGAACGAGGACGACCGCCTCGCCCTCACCGCCGCCGCGCGGCGCTTTACCAAGGCGTTTTACGCGGCGGGCGGCGCGCGCGTCTCCCTCACGCCCAGCGACGCGATGCTGGCCTATATCGGCGTATACGGCTACGCCGCCTTTATCGACGCCGTAGAGAGCGTAATGCGCGCGAATCTTTCCAAGATATGGAAAGAAGTGATGGTGATGAACGAGCCGGAGGCGGTGTCGCTCTCCACAGAGCCGGCCACCGCGCCGCGCATCCGCCTGACGAACCTCTCCAAAATTTTCGCGCCCGAACATATCAAGGCGGCGTTCCTGTATGAAAAAACGCCCGCCAGTTCCGGCTGGACCTATGCGCACGAGATGGGACGGGGCGAATTGGAGGAGGCCTTTGAGGGCCGCGTGGCGACCTGCGCCTACGAAAATATCCGCGTGGGTGAAAATGACGACGAGACGATGGAACGCGCCATCGACGAGGGCGCGCAGGTGGTATTCACCACCACGCCCAAGCTGATGGCCGCCAGCCTGCGGGCCGCCGTCCACCACCCGGACGTGAAGATTCTCAACTGTTCATTGAATATGACGCACCCCGACATCCGCACCTATTATGGACGCATCCACGAGGCAAAATTCCTTGTGGGGGCCATCGCGGGGGCGCTGGCGGACGACAACCGCATCGGCTATGTAGCCACCTACCCCACCCGCGGCATGACGGCGGGTATCAACGCCTTTGCCCTGGGCGCGAAAATGATCAACCCGCGCGCCGTTATCCACCTGGAATGGACGGCTGTGAAGGGCGGGGATATCTATGAATCCTTTGCCAGGCGCGGCGTGAGCGTCGTCTCCAACATCGACATGCGCGCGCCGGAAAACTCCTCGCCGCGCTTTGGGCTGTACCGGCTGGAGGACGGCGAACCACACAACTACGCCATGCCATTCTGGCAGTGGGGCAAATTCTATACGCGCATCATCGGCAGCATTTTTGACGGCACCTGGAAGGACGACGACGTAAAGGCGGGCGCAAAGGCCGTCAACTACTGGTGGGGCATGTCGGCAGGGCTGGTGGACGTGGTCTATTCCCGCAGCCTGCCGCCTGATACCGCTCGTTTGATCGAGCTTCTGCGGCGCGCCATCTGCCAGAGCGAGTTTGAACCGTTCGAGGGGCTTTTGCGCGCGCAGGACGGGAAAACGTATGGCCGCGCGGGCGAACGGCTCTCCAGCGAGGAGATCATCACCATGGACTGGCTGGCCGAAAACGTAGATGGCCGCCTGCCCGATTTTGATGAGCTGATCGAGGAGGCCAAGCCGCTGGTAAAGATCCAGGGGGTCAAGAAAGAAAAGCCATGAAGATTCTGACGCTCGCGGATCTCGAATCCAAATACCTGTGGGACTATTACGAGTCGGGCAAGCTGGCCGGGCTGGACCTGGTGCTGTCGTGCGGCGACCTGAAATCCATCTACCTCGATTTCATCGCCACGTTCTGCGCCTGCCCGGTGCTGTATGTGCGCGGCAACCACGACGAGCATTACGCCCAAACGCCGCCTGAGGGCTGCCAGTGCATCGACGGAAAACTGGTGACATACCACGGGGTGCGCATCCTGGGCCTGGGCGGCTCCATGCGCTACCGCCCAGGGCTGTACCAGTACACCGACAGCCAGATGACGCGCCGCGCCGCCCGCCTGTACGCACCAATCCACAGGCACAAGGGTTTCGATATCCTGCTCACGCACGCGCCCGCGCGCGGCATGAACGACGGGGACGACCTCGCCCACCGGGGGTTCACGGTGTTCAATACGCTCATCGACAAATACCAGCCATCCTATTTTGTGCATGGGCATGTCCACATGAGCTACGGCTGGCAGTTCCCCCGCCTGTCCCAGCGCGGGCAGACGCGCATCGTGAACGCGTATGAACGGTATATCATTGAGATTTGAGAGCGTACTATATTTTTGTGTATCCCCCGCCCTTCGGGCGGGGGATACACTATACAAATGTACACGCGGTGATTTGTGCGAATGTACTAAACTTTATGACAGCGCTGTAATTTTTCTTGCAAAACGGGGAAAGCATGCTATAATAGGGGTTGTAAACGTTTCCAGTAACGTTTACAGAACATTTGTCCGAACATACGCGCACATTTTAGGAGGAGAATGAAATGAGCAAAAAGTTATTGGCACTGGCCGTCTGCGTCGCCCTGGCGCTGACGCTGCTTGTGGGCTGCGGCGGCGGTTCATCGTCGTCGAGCAGTTCCAGCACGGCTGATGGTTCGTCGAGCAGCAGTTCCAGCACGGCGGATTCTTCCAGCAGCGAATCCAAGAGCGAATCCAAATCCGACGCCACGCCGACAGGTTCCGGCAGCGTCTACTGGCTGAACTTCAAGCCGGAGTCGGATGAAGTGCTGAACGAAGTCGCGGCTATGTACAAAGAGGCGAAGGGCGTAGACGTGAAGATTGTCACCGCCGCTTCCGGCACCTACAGCCAGCAGTTGACGGCTGAAATGGACAAATCCGCGCCCCCGACGCTGTTCGTCATTGGCAACAAGGCCGCCGCGCGCGACTGGAGCGACTACGCGCTGGACCTGGCTGGCACGCCCATTGCAAACGAGCTGAACAGCGACGCATACAACGTGTACGACGACAACGGCAAGCTGGTTTCCATCGGCTACTGCTACGAGTGCTACGGCATCATTGTGAACCCGGATCTGCTCGAACAGGCGGGCCACTCGCTGGACGAGATCACAAACTTTGAGACGCTGAAGGCTGTTGTGGAAGACATCCACAGCCGCGCTGGCGAACTGGGGTTTGACGCTTTCACCTCCTGCGATATGGACTCCAGCAGCTCCTGGCGCTTCACGGGCCATCTGGCAAACTTGGAGTACTATTACGAACAGAATGGCGAGGCATGGACGGAATGCCCTGCAACCATTACAGGCGAATATATGGACAATTACAAAAACCTGTATGATCTGTGCATCAACAACAGCATCAGTGCCCCGACAGAGCTGTCTACGGGCGGCCACGACGCCACTGCGGAATTTAACGATGGTAAGGCTGCGTTCCACGTCCAGGGTTCGTGGGAATACTCGAATATAACGGTTCCCAACGCGGCAATGATCCCCTATTACTGCGGCGTAGAGGGCGAGGAAAAGGCCGGCCTGAACTGCGGCACAGAGAACTGCTGGGCCATCAACAGCCAGGCTTCCGAGGAAGATCAGCAGGCGACAATGGACTTCATGGTCTGGTGCGTCACCGACCCTGAGGCATCCCGCAAGTTAGTGGATACCTTCGGCGTTATGCCCTATAAGAATGCCGCTGAATCCACCAACGGTTTCCTGGCGGACGCCAACGAATATTCCAACAACGGCTGCTATGTGATGAACTGGGCCACAAACTTCCAGCCCAACGTGGAGGAATACCGCGCGGCGCTGGTGAGCGCGCTGAACCAGTACAACAACGACCAGTCCGACGCCAACTGGGCGACTGTCAAGACTGCGTTTGTAGACGGCTGGGCCACGCAGTACAACGCTGTGAACGGCTAAGCAGAACCGCGTTCCCTTTTGCGGCGGGGCAGGCTGACGGCCCGCCCCGCCGCTTTTCTTTCCATGTATTCCCCGCCCTTCGGGCGTAAAACAGGAAAAATCGGGAAGTGTCCGCATCGCGGATCTATTGCCGTGTATTTCCCCGCCCTGCGGGCGGGGAAATACACAAAAATGCCCCGCTTTGGACACTCCCAAAAATCGGTGATTGAAGGAGAGATGATATTTTGAAGCACACAAAACAGGTCGGCGGCAACACCATCCATGCCGCCACGCGCCGCTGGTGGCCGCTTTTCCTGGGGCCTGTCGTCGCGGCGTTCATCATAGGCTTTGTATGGCCCTTTGCGCAGGGCATTTACCTTTCCTTCTGTACGTTCAAGACGATCTCTAACGCGAAGTTCACGGGCATCAGCAACTATATCAAGGCGTTTACTGACGCGAGCTTCATGCACGCGTTCTGGTACACGGCGCTGTTTGCAGTAACGAGCCTTGTGTTTATCAACATCCTGGCGTTCGCGGTCGCCTATGCGCTCACCCAGGGCATCAAGGGCAGCAACCTGTTTCGCACGGTGTTCTTCATGCCGAACCTGATCGGCGGCATTGTGCTGGGCTATATCTGGTCGATGATTTTCGACGGCATTTTGAGCCGGTGGAACACATCGATCATGCTGGAATCGAAACTCGGCTTTTGGGGTTTAATCATCCTGATGTGCTGGCAGCAGATCGGCTACATGATGATCATCTATATCGCGGGATTACAGGCGGTGCCGGGGGATATTTTAGAGGCCGCGAAAATCGACGGGGCCACGGGCTGGCAGACGTTGTGGCGCGTGACGATCCCGAACGTGATGCCCTCTATCACCATCTGCATGTTCCTCTCGCTGACAAACGGCTTCAAGCTGTTCGACCAGAACTTAGCTTTAACGGCGGGGCAGCCGTTCACCATCCAGCCGGATGGCAGCACCGTCAAACAGACGGAAATGCTGGCGCTGAATATTTATAACACATTCTACAATTCCAGCACATCGGCGCAGGGCGTCGCGCAGGCCAAGGCCGTGATTTTCTTTATCTTAGTGGCCGGGCTGAGCCTGCTCCAGCTTTCCTTCACACGCAAAAAGGAGGTGCAGCAATAATGAAAGGCACGCTTAGCAAAGAGCGCCGGGGCAAAACGATCCTGACGGTGGTGCTGACGGTCATCAGCGTAATCTATGTCCTGCCGGTATTTATGGTGCTGCTCAACTCCTTTAAGCTGAACACCTTCGTCAAAACAGACACCTTCGCTTTCCCCTCAGGCGAAATGTGGGCGGGGGTTTCCAATTTTGTCAAAGGCATGACGTTTGGCAACTACCCATTTTACAAAAGCGTTGTGTACAGCGTGGTTATCACTCTCCTTTCTACAGCCCTGATCCTGCTGGGCACGACGATGGCCGCCTGGTATATCACGCGTGTGGATTCCAAATTCTGCCGTATCCTCTATTACCTGTGTGTATTTTCGATGGTCGTACCGTTCCAGATGGTGATGTTCACCCTCTCCAAAACAGCCGACCGCCTGAGCCTGAACACACCGTGGAGCATCCCAATTGTCTATTTAGGCTTTGGCGCGGGGCTTGCGATTTTCATGTTTGCGGGGTTTGTAAAGTCTATCCCGCTGGAGATCGAGGAAGCGGCGGCGATGGACGGCTGCGGGCCTGTGCGCATCTTCTTCCGTGTTGTAATGCCCATGCTTCAGCCGACGATGATCTCGGTCGCCATTTTGGAGATCATGTGGGTATGGAACGACTATCTGCTGCCCGCGCTGGTGCTGGACATCAACGAATACCGCACCATTCCCATCCATATCCAGTACCTGAAAGGCAGCTACGGCACGGTCGACCTCGGCGCAACGATGGCGCTGATCCTGATGAGCATTATCCCTGTTATTATCTTTTACCTCACCTGCCAGAAATACATCATTGAAGGCGTCGCGGCGGGCGCGGTGAAAGGCTGAAAATTCGGGTATTTGCCCGCCCGCCGGGCGGGCAAATACGGGACAGTTTTCCAAAAGGGGTGCGCGGCAATGAAATTGCCGCGCGTGATGGGTTTCCAAAGGGGGCTTGCCCCCTTTGGCGGAGTCCAGAGGCAAAGCCTCTGGGCAGGTTTGGGCGGCAGCCCAACAGAAGGAGGGCGCGCATGACGATTAAAGATATTGCACGCCTGAGCGGCTGCAGCGTGGCCACGGTATCGCGTGTGGTGAACCGTCACCCGGACGTGAGCGAGGAGACGCGCCGCCGGGTGATGGCCGTTGTAGAAGAAAACGGGTTTGAGCCAAACAAAAACGCCAAGCACCTGAAGCAGCGGTCGGACGCGGGAGTGGCGGTGATCGTAAAGGGCACGATGAACCAGTTATTCGCGGACCTGGTGGAACGGCTCCAGGATAAGCTGCGGGGCGCGGATGTGGAAGTGTCGGTCTATTATCTGGACGAGGACGCGAACGAGGTGGCATATGCCTGCCTGCTCTGCCGGGAGCATAAGCCGCGGGGCATTGTGTTTTTGGGGGGCGACTTAGACTTATTCCGGGTGGGCTTTTCGCCTATCACAGTGCCTTGTGTGATGCTCACGAACAGTGCGCAGGAATTAGGGTTTTCCAATCTCTCCTCCTTTACGACGGACGACACGCGCGCGGCGGAACAGGTGATCGACCTTTTGGCGGCGCGGGGGCACCGGCGTATCGGGCTGGTGGGCGGCAATTTCTCGTGTTCGCAGATCAGCTACCGGCGCATAGAGGGGTGCCAGAAAGCGTTCGAACGGTGGGGCATCCCGTTCGACCTCGCGCGGCAATACGAGTCGAGCCGCTATTCCATGGCGGACGCCTACAGCGCGGCCCAGCGGCTTTTGCAGCGGTGCGGCGACTTGACGGCCATTTTTGCCGTGAGCGATGTGATGGCGGTGGGCGTGATGCGCGCCCTGCGCGACCTGGGCAAAAGCGTACCCGATGACATCTCCCTTGTGGGATATGATGGCATTGCCGTGAGCCAATACACCATCCCTCGCCTTGCGACAGTGCGGCAGGATGTGCGCCTGTTGGCCGAATGGGGGGCGCGCGACCTGCTCCAGCGCATGAACTGGCTTGCGCCGCCCGTGCATGAGATTGTCCCGTTCACGCTGGTGCCGGGGGAGAGCGTGCGGACGGTCCAGCCGCCCAAAACATGATAGGTTTCCAAAGGGGCCGCGCCCCTTTGGCGGAGTCCAGAGGCAGAGCCTCTGGGCAGGTTTGGGCGGCAGCCCAACAGAAGGAGTGGTACAGATGAGAAAAGCGGGGATCCTGATGCCGTTGTTTTCGCTTCCTTCGCCGTATGGGATCGGGACGATGGGCGCGCAGGCGTACCAGTTCATTGATTTCCTGGCGCAGGGCGGGCAGTCGTACTGGCAGCTTCTGCCGGTGGGGCCGACGGGTTACGGTGATTCGCCGTACCAGTCCTTTTCGTCCTTTGCGGGCAACCCGTATTTTATTGACCTGGACCTGCTGGCCCAAGACGGCCTGCTGGAACCGGAGGAATATCAGAACGCCGACTGGGGCGGCGACGCGGGCAGTGTCTCTTATGAGCTTTTGTATGCGCACCGGTTCCCTGTCCTGCGCCTTGCGTGCAAGCGTCTGCGCGCGCGCGAAAGCGGGGCTCTGGCCGCGTTCTGCCATGAACAGGCTGAATGGCTGGACGATTACGCCCTGTTCATGGCTCTGAAAGACCGCCAGGGCGGCGCTTCCTGGTTCACCTGGCCCGCGCCTTTGCGCCTGCGCGAAGCAAAGGCAATGGACGGGGCGCGGAAGGAGCTTTCGGAGGATATCGCGTTCTGGCAAAGCGTACAGTATCTTTTCTTCCGGCAATGGTCGGCGATGAAGGCGTATACGGGACAAAAGGGCGTTGCCATCATCGGCGACCTGCCCATTTACGCTTCCGGGGACAGCGCCGACGTGTGGTCCCATCCTGAGGAATTCCAGCTTGACGAAAACGGGAAGCCCACGGAGGTTTCCGGGTGCCCGCCGGACGGCTTTTCGGCGGACGGCCAACTCTGGGGCAACCCCCTCTTTGACTGGGACCACATGCGTGAAACCGGATACCGCTGGTGGCTGCGCCGCATCGCGTTCCAGTTCACGCTTTACGACACCCTGCGCATTGACCATTTCCGCGGTTTTGATTCCTACTATGCCATCCCCTACGGCGACACGACCGCCCAAAACGGCCGCTGGCGTCCCGGCCCCGGCCTGGCCTTTTTCGAGGCGGTGCGCAAAGCGCTTGGTGAAAAAGACATCATCGCGGAAGATTTAGGGTTCCTCACGCCGTCGGTGCGCCAGCTCGTACAGGACACCGGATACCCCGGCATGAAGGTATTGGAGCTTGCATTCGACAGCCGCGACGCAACCGACGACTATCTCCCGCACCGCTACACGCCCCGCTGTGTCGCCTACACGGGCACCCATGATAATGACACCATCCAGGGCTGGATGCACACCGCCCCGCCCGAAGACGTCGCCGCCGCGAAAGCCTACCTGCGCCTTTCCGAGGCGGAGGGATACCACTGGGGTATGATGCGCAGCGCCTGGGCCAGCGCCGCCGATCTCGCAATCATCCAGTTCCAGGACCTTCTGGGCCTGGGCAGCGAAGCCCGCATCAACACCCCCGCCACCCTCGGCCATAACTGGCGCTGGCGCACACGCCCCGGCAGCTATGATGGAATGTTGGCACAAAGTGTGCGGCGGGAAATGGAAGTGTACCGCCGAATGCCACCGCCCAACGGGCCAAAGGCTCCGCCTTTGGAATCCGCCAGCGTCCCGCTGGACCGGCCAAAGGGCGCTGCCCTTTGGAATCCTGCCACCCTTTGAAAAGGGTGGACGGAAACTTTAAATGCGCCCAAACTTCGTTTGGGCGCAGAGAAATAATATTGCCGCTGAACGGTTCCCGGTTCCACAAAGGGTTAGGATGTTCAGCGGCTTTTTTATGGCAGGCGTTTTTCAGATATTACAGCACCTTGCTCAGGAAGTCTTTCAGGCGTTGGTTTTGGGGGCTGCCGAAAAACTCGGCGGGCGCGTTTTCTTCCTGGATGATGCCCTCGTCTATGAATATGACGCGGTTCGCTACCTCGCGCGCAAAACCCATCTCGTGCGTGACGACGACCATTGTCATGCCCTCGTCGGCAAGCTGCTTCATGACGTCCAGCACCTCATGCACCATCTCCGGGTCAAGCGCGCTCGTCGGCTCGTCGAACAGCATCACGTCGGGCTGCATGGCCAATGCGCGGGCGATTGCTACGCGCTGCTGCTGGCCGCCGGAAAGCTGGATGGGGTACGCCGCCCCGCGGTCGGCAAGCCCTACGCGCTGAAGCAGACTGTGTGCAAGCGTTTCCGCTTCCTCAGGCTTCATCTTCTTTACCAGTTTCGGCCCGGCGGTCACGTTGTCCAGCACCGTCATGTTGGTGAAAAGATTGAACTGCTGGAACACCATGCCGATTTTCTGGCGCATTACGTCGACTTTCGTCTCTTTGGAGGTGATGTCCGTGCCCTCAAAGATGATCTGCCCGCCCGTCGGCTCCTCCAACAGGTTCAGACAGCGCAGGAAGGTGGATTTACCCGACCCTGACGGCCCAATCACCGCCACCACGTCGCCTTTGCAGATATCAATGTCAATGCCGCACAGCACCTTTACATGTTTGAAGTGCTTTTCCAGCCCCTTGACCTCGATCAGCTTTTCCCCTTTAACGAGTGACACTTTTGCTCATCCTCCTCTCGACCGCTGAAATCAGCTTGGAAAGCGGGAATACCACGATAAAGTACATGATGGCCGCGATTACATACGGCTCTAAGAATATGTATGTCTGCTTCGCGATGGACTGCGCGCGGAACATCGTCTCCACAATGCCCACCATGCCCATCACGCTCGTCTCTTTGATGATGGTGACAAACTCGTTGCACATCGCGGGCAGGATATTCCGCACCGCCTGCGGCAGAACGACCCGCCGCATGGCCTGTGCATGGCTCATGCCGATACACCGCGCCGCTTCCATCTGCCCAATCGGCACCGCGCCGATGCCCGAACGGATCACCTCCGACATATACGCGCCGGAGTTCAGCCCCACAGCCATCACACCCCAGAAGCAGCGATTCAGCGAGGCGTCCGGCAGCTTGAACATACTGCCCAATCCATAATAGATGACAAACACCTGCACCAACAGCGGCGTAGCGCGGAATACCTCTACATAGGCCACACATACCGCTTTGGCAATATCTTTCAGCAGCCGCACGACCACGTTATCCCTCGGATGACGGCGCAGCATGCGCCCCGACGCGAGGATCAGGCCCAGGATCAGGCCCATCACTACGCCAAACACCGCGTACAGCAGCGTATAGCCCAGACCGTCGAGATACATACCGCCGTATTTCGCCCATATCTTTACAAGCCTGCCCCACGAAAACATCGCGTTCCTCCCCAATTTTCCCGGAGCATCCAAAGCAAAGCATATTTGTGTATTTCCCCGCCCTGCGGGCGGGGAAATACACGGAAACATCTCCTCTGCCTGGATTCTCCCCAACTTTTCTTCATACCATATACGGGGCGGAGGGATAGCCCCCGCCCCGCGCTGTTCGCTTATCGCTTACTCGATCCCCATGCTCTCGGCCTTTGCCTGCGCTTCCTCAAACCACTTGTCCGTCAGGCCCTGCGCTTTGTATTCCGCAATGCGCTCATTGACCCAGTTCAGCAGGTCCTCATTGCCCTTCATCACAGCTACGGCGTTGCCGCCCTCCTCCGGGTCGATTGCCACAGGCACCTTGCAGATCGCTATGCCGTCCACAGTCTTCATGTACTGCTCGGCGCTGATCTCGTCAATCAGAACTGCCACGCAGTCGCCGTTTTTCAGGTTCTGTACACACTGGGGGAAGTCTGGCAGCAGCAGCGGTTCAGCGTCCGGGAACTGCTCGGTCATCAGGTACTCTTGCATAGCCGCCTTCTGGGTGGCCATCACCTGGCCGGACAGGCTTTCCTTCGTCGCGTACTTGTCGATATCTTCCGCGCGTACCAGCATGCACTGGCCGCCCTCATAGTACATATCGCTCATGTCCACGCTCTTTTTGCGGTCGTTGTTGGGCGTGAGGCCCGCAATCGCCATATCGGCGTTGCCTGCCTGTACTTCGGGGACGACGGAATCGAACGCGATGTTCTGCATATCCAATGTAACGCCGAGGTCGTCCGCCAGCGCCTGCGCCAGGGAGGCATCCAAGCCGACAATGTTGTCGTTTTCGTCGACGAACTCAAACGGCGCGTAACCGGCTTCCGTTGTCACCACCAGCACGCCCTTCGCCTTGATGGCGTCCACGGTGTGCCCGCTGACATCGCCGCCCGTCATTTCAATGCCGTCGTCGGCCTCGCTGGACGAGCTTTGGTCCTCGCTGCTGGAAGACTGATCCTGCGCCGTGCTGGACGAGCTGGAGGAATCCGCCGCGGAAGAAGACGAGGAAGAAGAACTCCCGCCGCCGCACGCGACGAGTGCCATAGCCATAACCAAGGCCAAGCAAATTGCGATCCACTTTTTCATAGGAAACAAACTCCTTTTCACATTCGGTTTTCCCTGGGCACTTTCTTAAAAGCGGCCAGGACGCAGGGTACTTTCTCCTATATCCACCGCCCTCCGGGCAGGCAATACAAAAACCCTTTGCCTTTGGAACCCACCGCTTTTCCTGCGCCCTCCCGGCGCGTCCCAGGTGCTGTCGATAAGTATAGATGAATATTTATGCAAAGTCAATGGATTTTTTCGATTTGCTTCTTTTTTCCGTTTTGTTCAGAAATGCTTCCACCCGTATGGAAAATCCGTATATTTTGTATAGCGTCCGGGGCCCGCGCCACTCTAAAAACGCACGAAACCTCATTATAAGCATAACAAGATGGGTTTCCAAAGGGGCTGCGCCCCTTTGGCGGAGTCCAGAGGCGGAGCCTCTGGGCAGGTGCGGGCGGCAGCCCGCCAGCGCGTCAGCGCGCCGGGTTTGCAATCGGCGGGAAAATCTGGTACAATATATCAGGGGGCCGCTGAGCGGCCTGAATTTGGTATGAGCAGGAAAGGACGGTAGAATTATGCGCATGCGATTCAAGCCCTACGCGGGGCCGGAGCTGGCGGCGTGCCCGTTCCATATGAACGACCCTACCCAGTACAGGGGGCGCTGGCGGCAGACATTCGCGCGCCCGGAACAGCCGCTACATGTGGAACTGGGCTGTGGCAAGGGCGGGTTTTTATCGGAGCTGGCTTCGCGCAACCCGGAAGTGAATTATATCGGTGTGGACATCACCGACAAGGTGCTGATCCTTGCTAAACGCAACATTGAGCGCGTGTACACGGCGAAGGGGCTTGCCATCGATAATGTGAAAACGCTGGCCCATGACATTGAGCGCATCCCCTCCCTGTTCGCGCCGGAGGACGCGGTGTCGCGGCTGTATATCAATTTCTGCAACCCGTGGAACCGGAAATCCGGGCACAAAAAGCACCGCCTGACACACACGCGTCAGCTTTTGCTGTACCGTCCGTTCCTCACCGAGGGTGCGGAACTGTATTTCAAATGCGACGACGAAAACCTGTTCGACGATACCCTTACCTATCTCGCGGAGGGAGGCTTCACCGTGACATGGCAAACGCGCGACCTGCACGCCGAAGAACCGGCATGGAATATCCGAACCGAACACGAGCGGATGTTTTCGGAACAGGGTATCCCCATCAAGGCACTGACCGCGCGCATGACGGCGCTGCCGGAGAGCACGGCGGAAAAATATCCCGCGCCGCAAAGGGAGGTGAAGCACTGATGGCAACCCGTGTGGAATTTATGGAATACGTCGCCGACCAGTTATCAGAGGCGGGCGCAATCACCTACCGGAAAATGTTCGGGGAATACGGCGTATACTGCGACGGGAAAATCTTTGCGCTGGTGTGCGACGACACCTTATTCCTCAAAATCACCGAAGCCGGGCGCGCGATGGCCCCGCACCTGAAAGAAGCCCCGCCCTACGAAGGGGCAAAGCCCTACCTTCTGGTAGAGGACGTGGACGACCGCGATTCCCTTATACAGCTTGTCCGCGCTACCTGCAACGCGCTTCCGCCGCCGAAACCCCGGCAAGCGCCCAAAAAACGCGCATGAAACACGGCAAAAAAACAGCTGGATTTGTGCAAAACTGCCTTTGAAAAAAATTTACCTTTCCTGTATAATATTCTATAGAACAACGCGCGGCACACAATGCGTAAGACCGGTTGTGTGCCGCGCGCCTGATTTTTTATACAATAGAAAAGGGGCGAACCAAACATGAAACGCGTGAAAGCAGCCTGCATTTGCCAAACCCTGCACTTTATGCTGAAAGAGGACGTAAACCGCGACTATGCGCTGAAACAGGTAGAGCAGGAAGTGGAGCAGTACAAACAGGGGCTGGAAAAGAACCGCACAAAATATAAAATCACCGAACAGACCGCCCAGCCGGACGGCTCCATCCTGATGAAAGTCATCAAGCAATACAACGCCAGCCCCGTAGGGGACTACCTGAACTGAAAGGCGCGTCTAAGCGGCGGAAAGACACGAACCCCCTCAACATAACCCAACAAAAAACGTGCGGACGCACGGCGCATCTCCCAGCGCCAGCGGTCCGCACGCTTTTTCTAAATATCAATGCCCCCAAACAGGCTTCCAAAGGCCCGCCTGCCCCTACAAAAATGTAGTGCGCGGCAATGAAATTGCCGCACGAGATGGGTTTCCAAAGGGGGCTTGCCCCCTTTGGCGGAGTCCAGAGGCAGCGCCTCTGGCAGGATTCCAAAGGGCAGCGCCCTTTGGGCAGGCGCGGGCAGCAGCCCGCTACACGGTCAGGTCCGCCACGATCATGGTGCCAAGCTCGCCGATGAGGAATACGGTCATGCGGGTGCCGGCGGGGATGGCGGGGTCCAGGCGGATGTTGCCGCTTTGCGTTACGTCTGTGTAGTAAAAACGCTTGTGGGCCGTCGTGGCATGGGCGTGGCCGTCCTGCACCGTGTAACATACGGTGCCTGTGCAGACGCCGCCGCGCTCACAGAAATCAATGGGCACGCTCCGGCGCTCGCCGCGCAGGAACAACGCGTATTCCCCTGCAATCTCCGTGCGGCGCAGTTCCCCCATGATGCGCTCCGGGGGCGCTATCGCGCGGGCGTTGTCTTTGCCGTGGATAAAATAGGCGATGCCGTTCCAGGCGCGGGCAAACTGTTCCAGACTGTAACGGCGCTCGGCGTCGGCGTCGTCTTTCGCGTAGGAGTCGTTGCAGAGGATGTATTCTGCGCCGTCTTCGTCTGTCTCAAAGCCGCGCACTACCATCAAATGGCCGTGCGTGGTGCCGGTGGTGCCCTCCACTAAGGGCAGGCTGTGTTCGTCCGCATGAATGGGGGTGTCGGCATAGCGCACGCTGACGCCGCACGCGAAACCGTTCTTGACCTCCTGCTTCAGCCGGGCGATGTCCGCGTAGACCACATAGCACTCATAGCCATAACAGCCCGCCAGCGCGGTGGTAAAACTCCAGTTGCCATGCCCCTCGTAGGTATAATCATAATTCGCGTGGGCGGCCTCCTCAGGCAGAAGGTCCTCACCCCAGCGGTTCATCAGCATCGCGATCGTGGTGGGGCTGCATATCACCGAGCCAATGCGCGGATCGCGGATCGACTGCGAATAGGCGGGCACTGGTACGCACCGGCCATAGATCGGGTCGCCTATCTCCCGCCGCCACGTCAGAGGCCGCACCGCCGCCGCCAACAGGAACAGCACTGGCGTCACCTGCGCCTCGTGGGCGTAAAAACTGACACGCATCTGTACGCCGTCCGCCCCTTCCGGCGCGGTAATGCGGAGCTGATCGGTATCCAAATAGGCCGGGTCCTCCTCGGCGCGGGCACACTGCACGCTGGCGCGGCGGATAAACGGACTCCAGCGGCCATAGGAAAACCACTGCGTCCACACGCCCCCCACGCGCACGCGCACGCACACTTCTAAAGAAGTGCCGCGCGGCGTCGCCGCGTTCCAGGAGACGACCAGCGCGCTGAACGCGGGCGCGCGCAGTACCGCCGAGGTGTAATAGCCCGTGTACGCGCAGCAGCCTTCGCGCTGCTCCATGCGCACCGCGCCCCCTGTGCATACGGTGTTCTCAAATGTACCCGCCGCAAAGGCGGCCTCATCCTTTACTAATAACAGATTATTCGCCATAGCTCAAAGCGCTCCTTACGCAGGGAGTGTAAGCCGCAGAAATATTCCCATGTGTCCCCCGCCCTGTGGGCGGGGGACACACCAAACCTTTAACGGGGGAACACATACAATGGGCATCCCCGGCGGCTGTGTGTGCCGGTGTGCGTACTGCCCGCAGGCTATTTTGCGTAATCCACCGCACGGGATTCACGGATCACATTGACCTTGATCTGCCCCGGATAATCGAGGGTATCCTCGATCTTCCGCGACACATCATGCGCAAGCAGGATCAACTGGTCGTCGCTGATGGCGTCCGGCTTCACCATAATGCGCACTTCGCGGCCCGCCTGGATGGCGAAACTGCGCTCCACACCCTCGAAGCCCTCGGCGATCTCCTCCAGGCTCTCCAGGCGCTTGATATAGCTCTCCAAATTCTCGCGGCGCGCGCCGGGCCGGGCGGCGGAAATGGCGTCCGCGGCCATCACGATAAAGGCCAGCGTCGTTTTCGCCTCCACGTCGCCGTGGTGCGCCTCAATGGCGTGCAGGATGGCCGGGTTCTCCTTATACTTTTTCGCGATTTCCACGCCGATGCTGATATGGCTGCCCTCGATCTCATGGTCCAGCGCCTTGCCGATATCATGCAGCAAGCCCGCGCGGCGCGCCTGTGTGACATTCACGCCCAACTCCCCCGCCAGGATGCCGCAGAGGTACGCGACTTCCAGCGAGTGGTTCAGCACGTTCTGCCCATAGCTGGTGCGGTAGCGCAGGCGTCCCAGCAGCTTGACGATATCGGGGTGGATGCCGTGGATGCCCACGTCCATCACAGCCTTTTCGCCCTCGCGCTTCATCGCCAGCTCCAATTCGCGGCGGCTCTTTTCCACGGCTTCTTCGATGCGTGCCGGGTGGATGCGCCCGTCGCTGATGAGCTTTTCCAGCGTCATACGGGCAACCTCGCGCCGCACGGGGTCAAAACTGGAAAGCGTGATGGCCTCCGGCGTGTCGTCGATGATGAGGTCGACGCCCGTCGCCGTTTCCAGCGCGCGGATATTGCGCCCTTCGCGGCCAATGATGCGGCCTTTCATCTCGTCGTTTGGCAGCGGCACCACCGATACCGTCGCCTCGCTCGAATGGTCCGCCGCGCACCGCGCGACCGCCTGGCCAATCAGATCGCGCGCGATGGTGTCGCACTCGTCGCGCGTCTGCGCCTCAAACGACGCGACGTGCATGGCCTTTTCGTGCGTCAACTGCTCGTCGAGGCGGTCCAGCAGGAGCTGTTTCGCGTCCTCTGTCGTCAGCCCGGCGATGGTCTCCATTTTGTCTAACTCCTGCGCCTTGAGCTGCTCGATCTCGGCCAGGCGCTCATCCGCCGTTTTTGTGCGTTCCGCAAGATCTTTTTCCTTCTGTTCCAGCGCGGCTGTCTTGCGGTCCAGCGCTTCTTCCTTCTGGTCCAGGCGGCGTTCCTGGCGGCTCAGCTCGCCGCGCCGCTCCTTGATCTCCTTATCGGCCTCCGCCTTGATCTGAAAAGCCGCGTCCTTCGCCTCCACCAGCGCCTCTTTGCGCTTCTGCTGGGAGGCTTTGATGGCGTCATTGATCAGACGTTTTGCCTCGTCCTCCGCGCTGCCGATCTTGGCCTCCGCCGTTTTGCGGCGGTAGACATTCCCGGCAACGAACATCAGGGCACCCGCGACAACGGCGGCAAGCACAGCGATCAACACAGTAACGCCTGTTGATATGGAAAACAATACGGCAATACCCGTTGGTATCATGTTCTGGCGTCAACTCCTCTTCCTTTTTGATGTTGAATGAAAGTAATCCTTGGGGCGGATGCCGCTCGGTTTTTTTATTATATCCTGAAAACGATCCCAATCCAACAGGGCGCACAGCCCCCTGGAGAAACCGGGCCTGGGCGGCGGGCTGCGCCGGGCGCTGCCCGGACCTGCCAGAGGCTCCGCCTCTGGACTCCGCCAAAGGGGCGCCGCCCCTTTGGAAACCCATCTTGTTCCAGGATTGATTTCCCCCCTGCTGTACACTGTCCGCGCACAGCTGGAAACGCTGTGAGGGCCGGACACCTGGCAAAGCAGGTGCGCCGGAAAATATAGGATCGACCAAAAAGGCAGAGCGGCAGATACGCCCGCCCCTGAAATTACAGTTAATCACAATACTTATTGTAAATCCTACGCCCAAACTTGTCAAGAAATTGTTACAATTCTATAAAGAAACAAAATGTAAAAATGGCGCGGAACGGCCAAAACAAAGTTTTTTTGTGCGTTCCCCCCGCCCGTTTGTGTATTTCCCCGCCCGAAGGGCGGGGAAATATAGGATTGATACAGCCTTGACAAGCGCGGCGCGGCGCGGTATAATAGCCGCAGATACCATCCCGCAAAAGCGTTGACGCGGACATGGGCGTCCCGGCGGGCGAAAGAGAAGGCCGCCGCGTGCCGCAGGGCGCGCGTGCTGTGAGCGGCCCCGTTTTCAGCCAGGGCGCTGCACCACCGCGGAGCATGGGGGCGAAAGGGCGTAACTGCCCCGCGTATCCCCTGTCGGGCACGGCCCGTTACAGCCGGCAGAGAGTGACGCGCATCTTCGCGCGTAATTCGGGTGGAACCGTGGGCTTTTTTCAGCTCATCCCGTTATCAGTTTGACGGGATGGGCTTTTTATTTTTCCCTTGGGGAAGGGATACGCACTGGGAGCGTGTTTGTGGATTTCCCCGCTCGGAAGATAGGGAAATATGGGGAATTTTTCTGCGGACGGACGCTTCCCGCACATCTTATTTCGCCCCATTCGAGGGCAAAGGAGGAAAGAGATTTTATGATCCAGGTAACACTCAAAGGCGGCGTCGTGAAGGAATTCGAAGCGGGCGTATCGGCGGCGGAGGTGGCCCAGAGCATCGGCGCGGGGCTGTATAAGAGCGCGTGCGCCGCGAAGGTAGACGGCACGGCTGTCGACCTGCGCACCCCGCTCACCGCCGACTGCGCGCTGGAAATCCTAACGTTCGACGACCCGGAAGGCAAGCACGCGTTTTGGCACACAGGCGCACATGTGATGGCGCAGGCCATCCAGCACCTGTTCCCGGCGGCGCAGTTCGGCATCGGCCCGGCGCTGGACGACGGGTGGTATTACGACATCGGCGGCACAGAACCGTTTACCCCCGACCAGTTCGAGGCGATTGAGGCCGAGATGAAAAAAATCGTCAAGGCCGACCTGCCTGTAGAAAAGCGTTTCATCACCGTGGAGGAGGGGCGCGAGATTTTCAAGGGGCAGGACTATAAGTTGGAGCTTTTGGAGGAATATGCCGAGAAGGGTTGGCAGCTCTCCGTGTATCAGCAGGGCGATTTTGTCGACCTGTGCGCCGGGCCGCACTTGATGCGCACGGGGGCGCTGAAAGCCGTCAAACTGCTCAGCACCGCCAGCGCCTACTGGCGCGGCGACGCGGCGCGCGACAGCCTGTGCCGCGTATACGGCACGGCCTACCCGAAAGCCAGCGAGCTGGACGCCTATCTGACTATGCTGGAGGAGGCCAAAAAGCGCGACCACCGCAAGCTGGGCAAAGAGCTTGGCCTGTTCACACTGTTGGAGGAAGGGCCGGGCTTCCCGTTCTTCCTGCCGAAAGGCATGATTTTGAAAAACACGCTGCTGGATTACTGGCGCGAGATACACAAAAAAGCGGGATACCATGAAATCAGCACGCCGGTCATCCTCAGCCGCGCCCTTTGGGAGCGCAGCGGGCACTGGGACCATTACAAAAACAACATGTATACCACGGTCATTGACGAGGCGGATTTTGCCATCAAGCCGATGAACTGCCCCGGCGGGATGCTGGTGTATAAAACGCAGCCCCGCAGCTACCGCGACCTGCCCCTGCGCATGGGCGAAATCGGGCTTGTACACCGGCATGAGCTTTCCGGCGCGCTGCACGGGCTGATGCGCGTGCGGTGCTTCAACCAGGACGACGCGCATATCTTCATGACGCCCGACCAGGTGAAGGACGAGATCAAGGGCGTGGTGCGGCTGATCGACGACGTGTATTCCCTGTTCGGCTTCACCTACCATATCGAGCTTTCGACAATGCCGGAGGATCATATCGGCGAGCAGGCGGATTGGGACACGGCGACAGCGGCCCTGCGCGAGGCCATTGAGGAACTGGGCCGCACCTATACGGTCAATGAGGGCGACGGCGCGTTCTACGGCCCGAAACTGGATTTCCATTTAGTGGACGCCATCGGACGCACCTGGCAGTGCGGAACCATCCAGTTGGATATGCAGATGCCCGAACGCTTTGAGCTGGAATACACGGGCGCGGATGGCCAGAAGCACCGCCCGGTGATGATCCACCGCGTGGTATTCGGCAGTATTGAGCGGTTCATCGGCATCCTGATTGAGCATTACGCGGGCGCGTTCCCGCTGTGGCTGGCCCCGGTGCAGGCGCGGGTGATCCCCATCAGCGAGGCACACCACGCCTACGCCCGGCAGGTGGAACAGGCGCTGGCCGACGCGGGCCTGCGCGTGGACGGCGACTACCGCGCCGAGAAGATGGGGTATAAGATCCGGGAGGCGCAGTTGGAAAAGGTGCCGTATATGCTTGTTGTGGGCGCGCAGGAGATGGAGAACGGCACGGTGAGCGTGCGTGCGCGCAAGGAGGAAAAGGGCGGCACCATGACTGTGGAAGCGTTCGCGGCACAGGCGAAGGATGAGATCGTGAAGCGGGAAAATTAAGACGGCGTATAGGACGGGAATAAAGTATAACTATATAAGAGCAGCCGCAGTCTCCGGGGTTTCCGGGCACTGCGGCTGCTTCGCTTTGAAAAAGCGCTTTGCAGGGGGTTGACATTCCCGCGGATTTATTGTATAATACAGCCAGAAGGACGGCACCAGCTACATGCCGTTGCATGATGAGGCTTGAACTGCTCACGACAGGTCAAGCCTTTTTAATATGCCAACGGCGAAAGTACAAGGCAAAAGCTAAAAGTAATAGAAAACAAACGAAAATGCGAAATGCCTTTGCCCATTTTCTCCGCATCGCGACACCCCCTTCCCATTTGGACTTTCGCCGATCCTCCTTTCGGGGTGGTGCCGCCTTCTGATTGCCTGTTCAGCATATCACAAACCATTGTATCTGTCAAACCAGAATTTTACAAAAACGGCCACAGCTTCCGGGCTTTCCGGGCGCTGCGGCCATTTTTTTATGTTATAATTTTACGCTTTAAGTGTGTGAAGCACGACAGCAACACATCGTTAAATTTTTATCTTTTGGAGTTTTGCAAAAAATCCCGAAATTTGCCTCAAAATCCCGCTTTTCCCGGTATTGTTGTGAAATTGCACAAAAGCCCGCAAACGCAGGCAGACAGCCAAAATCCGGCATTTGGAGAAAAATGGGAAGTCACAACAAAACGGTATTCTTTCACATGAAAAAAGACCTGCAAATGCAGGCCAGTAGCCAAAATTCGAGATTTACAAAAAAGTATACTTTTTTGTAAAT
>CANCXY010000015.1 GCA_947381875.1 uncultured Clostridia bacterium
GGGGGCAAGCCCCCTTTGGAATCCCATCATGGCGCAACAATTTCATTGTTGCGCCGGGGATTTTTGAAAAGAATGGATTATATTTGTATAATTTCTTTATAATTATACGGAAAGGATAGATTTATGGATTTGAAAAACTGGAATGTCGATAAGACAAAAATGGCCGCGCAGCAGGAGGAGCTGAAAAAAAATATGAGTTTCTCCTATATCGGGCATGGGCCGCGTGCGACAGGGTTTATGGCGAAGGAATTCAAGCGCAAGCCGGGGCTGTATGCGCGGTGCGTACAGTGCGGGTATTACATGCCGCTGGACGCGCGCGGCGAGGAATCGTGCATCTGCGGGAACATGCGGCGGGATGAGCGCACCTTTAAGTTTGAACTTCCGGCCACGGAAATCGAAATCTTTAAGGGCGTGAAGAAATGACTATCCAGGAATATTTTGCGGGCGACCTGGCGGGCGGCGCGGATTTTTTAGAGCTGGAGCGGCGCGGCGCACAGACGGTGTTGTGCGAGGAAAACGCTGTTATTCTGTATATGCCGCCGGATGGTACGGTATTGTTTGCCGCTAAAAATGAGGACGCCGCCCGCAAAACGGCGCGTTTATTGCCGCGCACAGGGATAGCGTCAGTACATGGGGAAGTCTGTGCCCAGATTGCGGCCGAGGCACTGGGGCTGAAAGGCGGCGCGCGGTGCTATCAGGCGCGGTATCTGCTGCCGGAACTGCCGGAGATGACGGCAGGTATAGAAGTGCGCATTTTAGACGAACAGTATATTGAGACGGCGGCGAGGCATTATAAAGGCGTTGGCGAGGATTCGGGCGCGTATATGCGCGAGAGGGTCAAGGCGGGCGCTCTGCTGGGCGCGTTTTTCCTGAATGGGATTTTGGCGGGGTTTATCGGGACGCACCACGAGGGAAGTATGGGGATGCTGGAAATCTTTCCTGAATACCGTCGCTTGGGGCTGGGGTACGCGCTGGAATCGGCGCTGATCCGGCGTTTGATGGAACAGGGGGCTATCCCCTATTGTCAGGTGTATGAGGGGAACGAAGCCTCTTTGCGGTTGCAGCGCAAATTGGGGCTGACCTTTTCTGACGAGTTTGTCTATTGGCTTTCTTAGCTTTTTATACAAAATATAATATACATATGGAAATATCTATTATATAAAATACTATTTGCAATATACAGGGTACTTAGGGGCAGGCCCGCTGCCGCGTGTGCGGCGAAGCGCCCGTGCCCAGCTATGCAGGTGATGGGTTTCCAAAGGGGCTGTGCCCCTTTGGCGGAGTCCAGAGGCAGGGCCTCTGGGCAGGTTCGGGCGGCAGCCCGACAGGGGGTATTAGGATGAGCGCGAGTGAAAGCACGATAGCTGCGCTGGCTACGCCGCCGGGCGTGGGGGGCGTGGCGGTGGTGCGGATATCGGGGGCGGAAGCTTACGAGATCGCGGGGCGCGTTTTCCGGCCAAAGGATGAGAGGAAATCGCTGGCGGCGGCGAAGGGGTACAGCGCGCTGTTGGGGTATTTTGTGGAAGATGGGGCGGTGTGCGACGAGGTGATTGCGCTTTGCTTCCGCGCGCCGCACAGCTATACGGGGGAAGATGTTGTGGAGCTGTCCTGCCACGGGGGCCTGGCCGTGAGCGGACGGCTTTTGCGCGCGCTGTTCGCGGCGGGGGCCGTCCCGGCGGGGCGCGGGGAATTTACAAAACGCGCGTTCCTTTCCGAGCGCATTTCGCTGACGCAGGCGGAGGCCGTGATGGAGATGGTCAACGCGTCGTCGCGGCAGGGCATGCAGGCGGCAGCGGCTGTGATGGATGGGGCGCTGTACCGCAAAATCGAGAGCGTGCGGGGATCGCTGGTGGCGTTGGCGGGACATATCGCCGCCGCGGCGGATTTCCCGGAGGAGGATGTGCCGGAGCTTTCCGATGCCGCTTTGTGCGCGGCGCTGTCGGGGGCGTGCGGCGTGCTGAATGTGCTGCTGAACGGGTATGACCGGGGCGCGGTGCTGCGCCGGGGCGTGGAGACGGTGATCGTGGGAAGCCCGAACGTGGGGAAAAGCACGCTGCTGAATCTGCTGGCCGGGTTTGAACGCGCAATCGTTACGCCGGTGGCGGGCACGACACGCGATATTGTAGAGCAGGAAGTACAGCTTGCGGGTGTGCGTCTGCGTTTGGCGGACACCGCCGGGCTGCATGACACCGATGATATGGTCGAGGCGGAGGGGATCCGCCGCGCCCGGCAGAGGCTGGACCGCGCCGCGCTCATTTTGGCGGTGTTTGACGCGTCCAGGCCGTTGGGGGAGGAAGATATTTTATTGGCGCGCCAGTGCGAAGGGCGGCCCGCTGTGGCGCTGCTGAACAAATCCGATTTGCCGCAGGTGACAGGGGAAGATGCTTTACAGCCCTATTTTGGCGCGGTGGCGGCCATCAGCGCGCGGGATGAGACGTTTTTGCCCACGGTGGAGCGGGCGGTCGCGCAGGTGCTGCGTCTGCACGAGCTGGACCCCGACGCGTGTCTGCTGGCCAATGAGCGCCAGCGCGCGGCGGCGCAGCGGGCCAGAGACGCGCTGCGGGAGGCGATGAGCGCCGCGCAGGGTGGTGTGACGGTGGACGCGGTGGGCGTTTGTGTGGATGACGCGCTGGGCGCCCTGTATGAATTGACGGGGGAGAATGCCTCTGACGCTGTAATTGATGAGGTGTTTTCTTCGTTCTGCGTGGGGAAGTGAGGAAGGGGTTTCCAGAGGCTCTGCCTCTGGACTCCGCCAAAGGGACGCCGTCCCTTTGGAAACCCATTTTGGATGGAGGGGATTGGGGATGGAATTTCGGTATGATACGCAGCTTTTGATCGAGGGGCACGGGCTGGATGAGGATACCTTGCGGGCGTATTTTTTGGGGCACTTCGCGGGGGACTGCCTGCTGATTGTCGGGGATGAGGATTGCGTGAAGATCCATTTTCATACCAATGAGCCGTGGCGCGTGCTGGAATACTGCGCGGCGCAGGGGGAGATTTTTGATATTGTCGTGGAGGATATGGACCGGCAGGCGCGCGGGCTGCGGGGGTAGGGATAAACATGGTTTAATGAATAGCGATTTCGTATTTTATCAGGGCGGCTTCCTATGGGAAAGCCGCCCTGTTTTTCAAAATTCTGTACACTTCTGACGGCGGAGAAACTACTGTAGGCCAAGCTGTTGTTTCAACGCAATTTGCAGGACGGTGGATACGTTCAGTCCCGCGTCCTCCGCAGCGTTATTCAGCCATGCGGGCAGGGACACATTTCTGCGGACCGTTTTCTTTTCAACGGAACGCCGGTAGGCGGCAAGGTCTACATCAACAAGGGAAACGATTTCGTTTTCCCCGTGGGGGACATTGGGAGAAGGGGAAGGAAAATCTTTTCCATCATCTTCCATATCTATCCCCATCAGGCCCAAGGCGTCACGAGCCATGTAGATGGCATCGGCTAAATCCGATCCGCTGGTATTGATTTGAAGGTCTGGGATATACGCCATATATCCTCCATTTTCAAGCGGGGTAAATACAACAGGATAGATAATTGTCATTTTGAAAACACCTCCAACATTCGCACAGCTTATTTCAGGCTGCGCCTTTTAATGATTGTTTTTGCCAGCAGCTCTGGTATTTCTTTGTGACGTTCTATGATTTCGCTGTCTTTCCCGTTGGTGTAAATATCGTGGTTTCCCCCATTCCTTAATAAAACCCCTCACGGCGAATCAGTTTTACAAATTCAAAAACCTGCTTTCCTTCTATATCAAATGGAAAAGAAAACGAAAACCCGATTTCCTTTTCATCGCATAGACGGATATTGTCTTTTAATTCCTGTACCGTCTGTCCCGCGTGATAATAGTCTGCGAGATAATCTTCTACGCCGTAGGCTTCAAATGTATATCCATCCAATTTTTCAAAAGGATAGGACAGCGCGGCAGTCCGTTTCAGTTTTGTGGATATGGAGAGTTTATCAAGTTCAATCTCGATATCGCACAATCCTTTTACGGAAATCACCGGGATGGGGTAGGATTCCCGAATCCAATTCCCGTTATCAGCTTTGTGGTAATGCCCGCTATACCAGCCGGATTCCAATTCAAACATCCTGTGGAACAAGGCGTGCGTGATTTCTGCCTGCTTTATTTCCAAACGGGAATAGATGGCATTGAGTTCTTTCAACAGTTCTTTTTTCTGATCCATTTTTGTGATTCATCCTCAAATTGTGAATGGTCCATTCTTTTGAATGAAATTATATCACTTGCAAAACCCCTTGACAATATTCCATTTGTGGAATATAATAGGGAAAAGAGGTGAGGACTATGCTCAAGCATGGCATTTTGGGGCTGCTGAATTATCATCCGCTGACCGGGTATGAGATTATGACCGTGTTCCGGGATTCGCTGCACTTTTTCTGGAATGCGCAGACAAGCCAGATTTATCGGGAACTGAATGTCTTAGAATCCAAAGGATGGGCCGACAAGGCGGTGGTGCCGCAGGCGGGCAAGCCGGATAAAAACATCTATACCATCACGCCCAAAGGCCATGCGGAACTGCTGCGCTGGCTCTCGGATGGGGAACTGTCGCTGGATGGACGGAGCCATATTTTGATGAAGGTGTTTTTCCTCGGCGAGCGGGAGAAGGAAGAAAATATCCGCTACTTTACGGCGCTGAAAGAGTATTGCGGGATGTTTTTGCAGGGTCTGGACGCCGCGCAGGCACATGTGGGCGAGTACCGCACGTTTCTGGACGAGCCGGGGAAATCGGTGTACTGGGAAATGACAATCGACTATGGGCGAAGGAATATGCAGATGTACATCGACTGGGCGCAGAGCTGTATCGACCGTTTGAAGGAGGGGGAATCATGAGCGAGGGGAAAAAGGCGGGGCTGAACGCAAATCAACTGAAACTTATCGCCATTGCCGCTATGACGCTGGACCATTTTGTGTGGACAGTATGCCCCGGCTATGACCGGCGCTGGTGGGTGCTTTTGTGCCATGTCGTCGGGCGGCTGACAGCGCCGATCATGTGGTATTTTGTGGCGGAAGGGTATTATCATACCAGGAATGTGAAAAAATATGCCGCCCGGCTGTTTGCGCTGGCGGCGGTGTCCCATTTTGCCTATAACTTCTGCTTCGGGATCCCGTTTGTCCCGTGCCGGGATTCCTTTTTTAACCAGACGGGCGTTGCCTGGTCGCTGGCGTGGGGGCTGGTGCTGTTATATGTCTATGACAAAGCGGACTGGAAACCCTGGTGCAAGCTGATCTTTTTGGCTTTTGTGTGCCTCATCACTTTCCCGTGTGATTGGAGCTGCATTGCTGCTATGGCAATCCTCTTTATCGGTTTGCACCGGGGGGATTTCCGGCGGCAGATGCTTTGGATGATAGTTTGGAGCGGGGCGTATGCGCTGGTGTATTTCTTTTTCATAGATAAAGTTTATGCCGTGATCCAGCTTTTCACCTGCCTGACGATTCCACTGCTGGCGCGCTACAACGGGGAGCGGGGACAGTGGAAAGGGATGGGGAAGGTATTTTACCTCTATTATCCCGCCCATTTGGCGGTGTTTGGGGTGCTGCGGGTGGTACTCTGGGGTGTCGGCGCGGGGACGGGCGTCGGGTTGGTGTAAAGCTGCCCGCTTCGGGAAGATGGAAGGGACGGTATCTGGCGAAAGGAGCGGAAAGGTATGAAGCAGGACAGAAACCGGGGATGGCAAATGGTCTGGCGCAGTCTGGGGCTGCTCATCCTCTGCGCGCTGCTGCTGTGGATGAAGCCGGGGTTGTTTGGGCTGCCGGATTGGCTGTACTGGTGTGTGTTGGCAGTTGGATGCGCGGCGGCGCTGGTGCTGGTGTATCGGTTGAGCCGGGATTTTTTCAGAGGGAAGAAGTGAAGGAGGGCGATTTCTTTTTGCCATTGCAAAGGAAATGGTTTTTTGGGATACCGGGTTGACAAGGACGCCCAAAGCGAGTATAATAAGGGCATAACAAAGGGCACTGCCGACAGACGGTTTGCCCAGGCTTATGCTAATAAAAGAAAATAGCCGTTGCCTTGGCAGGTTGGGCGGCTATTTCTTTTTATCGTTTGAGATTTTCCATGTAATGGAGAACACGCCCTTTGCTACTGAAACCAGCAGCAGCAACAATGTTAAAATTTCCATTGTATTCATGGTCTGCTCACCTCCCGGACATAGATTGCCGGGAAACGACTTCAAGAGTTGCGCCCGGCTGTTGCCCGGACTGACCGCCTGCCGTTTCGACAGTGCCAAACACACTGTAGCACAGGGTAGCAGGATTTACAATAGAAATCTATATTTTTATGGAAAAAATGCTGTGGTTTGGGTATGTCCTGCGTGAAAGACCACATTGCAGGAACCGCCCGTTTGAGTTGTGTCCGGCCTCTTTATTTATACAAATTAAAATCGCCGCCCTCTTTTATAGTGTGAGGGCGGCGGTTTTTTATATCCTTCTATGTCCCTGTTATTCATCCTCAAATGATTTTTGAAGTTTTTATGGTAAATACTGCCGGGTCTCTTTCAGCGATGGATAACGGCGAGCATCGCGGCGGAACCGCTGCTGCAAGCCGATCCAATCTGGTTCTTAATACCCATACCGTTTCCGATACTTTACCAGAAATGCCGCCGCTGTCACCGTTCCCAGAAGCTCTGCCACTGGGGTTGCCAGCCATACGCCGGTGACACCGCCCAGCAGGACGGGCATCAACTGGATGCTGGCCACAGTAAACAGGAACGAGCGGGAAAAGGCCAGCACCGCGGATACCACGCCATTGGACAGGGCGGTGAACATCCCGCTGGCAAAAACATTCAGCCCTACAAACAGCAGCGCTATGGAACACAGCCGGTTGCCCGTCACCGCCAAGGCATAGACCGGGCTGTCCGGGCGGGTAAAGATGCGCACTAAAGGGACTGTCGCCAGAATGGAAACCACAGTGCAGAGGACAGAGGCAGCTAAGATAAACCAGATGCTGAACGATACGATCTTTTTGAGTTTTTGGTGGTTCTGTTCTCCATGACAGTAACTGATCATGGGGGCCACGCCATAGGAGTAGCCGATGAACAGGGCGCTGACAAACATCAGCACATACATGATAATCGTGATAGCTGCTACGCCGTCCTCGCCCACATACTTCAGCATGGCCAGGTTGAACAGCAGCGTAGTGATGCCGGAGACCAAGGAGGTCGCCAGTTCCGACATGCCGTTGGTGGAGGCCTGGAACAGCACACTTCCCCGAAATACCGGCTTTTGGAAGTGGAGCAGGTTTTCCTTTTTGCGAAACACCAAAAGACCTGCAATGGCGGTGATGGAATATCCCAGGCCCGTGGCGATGGCCGCACCCTGGATGCCCAAATCACACAGGGCGATCAGCACATAGTCTAAAATGATGTTGGTAACACCGCCCGCCACGGTGCAGACAAGGGAGAGCTTTGAGCGGTCGGCGGCAATGAGATAGAGGGAGAAATTATACATGAGCAGGATGGGGATAGTGAACAGCAGGTAATTGCTCAGATAGGTATGGCAGTAACCGAACACCGCGGGGGACAGCCCCATCGCCCTTAGCAGGGTATCCATCAGGGTATAGCCCAGCAGCATCATGATCGCGCCAACAACGGCATTGGTGAGGATCAGCAGCGTGAAGTCCTGCCGGGCCTCCTGTTCCCGATGCTCTCCCATTTTTTTCATCACAACAGCGCTGCCGCCGGTGGCCAGCATCCCCGATATGGCGGTGATCAGGGCAATGGCCGGGGCGGTGAGATTGATCGCCGAGAGAGCCTCCGTGCCGATGAGATTGGAGACAAACAGCCCGTCCACCATGGTGTAGAAGGTGTTGAACACTGTCATGACAATGGTGGGGAAGGCGAAGCGCAGGATGTTTCTGCCCGTGACGGGCATGTGATAAGAGTCCAGTTTTTCCATAATGTTTTCATTCCTCCAGGCGCTCCCTTTTTGATTGGGGGTTGCAAATATCTTTGTTATAGGGTATCATAAACCGTGTGGCCGCCACACAGTCAACAGGTATTTTGCCATTTTGGGAGAAAATTGTATGGAACCGGAAAAAGGCTGGCTTACCTCAGGCGCTTTTGCCGCCCTTTGCGGCACAACAAAAGAAACCCTGCGGCACTATAAAGATACAGGGCTTCTGCTGCCGGGCCATCGGGGAGACAATAACTATTTTTACTATCATGTGGAGCAGTTCTACGATTTTTACGCGATCTCCATTTTCCGCCAGACGGGGACGCCCTTAGAGGAGATCCGCCGCTGCATGGAGCGGCAGAGCATCAGCGAGACGGCGGCGCTGCTGCGGGAACAGCGTTACCGGCTGGAGGCAGCGCGGGAAAAATTGGCGCATATGGACTTTGTGCTGTCCAGTGCCCTGCGCAATTTAGAGCGGGGGGCGGGGACAGACATGATCCCTCAGACAGCATGGTTTGAACAGGAGCATCTGCTGGCCCTGCCGGCGGAGGAGCTAAGAGGGCTGATGGTTCCCGCCGCCAGCGAGGATGAAATGCTGATCGTTGTTTTAGAACACTGCCAGAAGCTGTGCGGCCAATATGGAATACAGACGGATTTTCTGCTGGGGGCTATCCATCCATCGGCGGACAGGGGGATCCCCGGAGAAATCAGTCATCTCTATACCCGCATCAAAGAAAAGGCGGACTTCCCTTATTACAAAGAGAAGCCCGCCGGGCAGTATTTGTATCTTTGCTGCCGGGGACGCTGGGATATTTCCACAGGTTATACCGCGCTCTGGCACTACATCCAGGAGCAGGGACTGAAAACCGTCGGTGATTTCTACGCCTGTGACCTGGCCGGGTTTATCCTGAATTCGGTGGAAAAAAACGCGGCGTCCATGATCTCGGTACGGCTGAAGGGAGCCGCGGAATAAACCTGTATCATTTTGCTTAAACAGGGCTGTCTGTTATGCATACCAAGGCCAAAAACCACATTGCAAGACCCGCCCGCTTGTGATATACTTATCCCAGCATATATCCATGAATAAGGGTGCGCGGCAATGAAATTGCCGCGCGTGATGGGTTTCCAAAGGGGGCTTGCCCCCTTTGGTGGAGTCCAGAGGCAAAGCCTCTGGCGGGATTCCAAAGGGCAGCGCCCTTTGGGCGGGTCCGGGCAGCGCCCGGCATGGGGGTGTAGAATTGGACAGGCTGGGAGAATTTGATGTTGTGGTGATCGGGGCGGGGCACGCGGGGATTGAGGCGGCGGTGTCGGCGGCGAAGCTAAGAGCCAGGACGGCGCTGTTTACGTTGACGCTGGACGGCGTCGCGAACCTGCCGTGCAACCCTTCCATTGGGGGGACGGCGAAAGGCCATCTTGTGCGGGAAATTGACGCGCTGGGCGGCGTGATGGGGGTGGCGGCGGACGCTACCTTTTTGCAGAGCCGGATGCTCAATCTGGGGAAGGGGCCGGCGGTCCATTCGCTGCGCGTGCAGACGGACCGGCGCGCGTACCATGCCTATATGAAACACCTGTTGGAGAAAACCGAAGGGCTGGAACTCAAACAGGGGGAGATCACGGGCGTCGATATTGCGGACGGGTGCGTGCGCGGGGTGTATACGCAGTTGGGCGGGTATTATGGCGCGCGAGCGGTTGTGATTGCGACGGGCACGGCGCTGGGCGGGCGGATCTTTGTCGGCGAGGCGAGCTACGCGGGCGGGCCGGATGGGACGCATGCCGCCTGCGCACTCACGGATGCCCTGCGGGAAGCGGGCCTGCCTTTGCGGCGCTTTAAGACCGGGACGCCCGCACGGGTGCATCGGCGGAGCATTGATTTTTCGCGTCTGGCGTGCCAGAAGGGCGACGAGGATATCCAGCCGTTTTCCTTTTTGACAAAGGGGCCGCTGCATAACCGGGTCGACTGCTATATCACCTTTACCAACGCCGAGACGCACCGCGTGATACGAGAGAATCTGCACCGGTCGCCGCTGTTTGCGGGACGCATTGAGGGCGTCGGGCCGCGGTACTGCCCCTCCATTGAAGATAAAGTCGTCCGCTTTGCCGATAAGGAAAAACATCAGCTCTTTATCGAACCGTGCGGGCTGGATACCGAAGAAATGTATTTGCAGGGCATGAGTTCCAGCCTGCCGGAGTGCGTCCAGAACGCCATGTACCGCACCATTCAGGGATTAGAACATGTGGAGATTATGCGTCCGGCATATGCCATCGAATACGACTGCATCGACCCGACGGCGCTGTTCCCCACGCTCGAATGCAAGGCCGTCCACGGCTTGTACGGCGCGGGCCAATTCAACGGCACGTCCGGCTATGAGGAGGCCGCCGCCCAGGGATTGGTGGCGGGCATCAACGCGGCGCGCGCCGTGCAGGGGAAAGAGGGCGTCGTGCTGGCGCGGCAGGGAAGCTATATCGGCACGCTGATCGACGACCTTGTCACCAAAGGCGTTTTGGACCCCTACCGCATGATGACCAGCCGCAGTGAATACCGCCTGTGCCTGCGTCAGGATAACGCCGACGAACGCCTCACGCCGCTGGGGCGCGAAATCGGCCTCGTCGACGACGCGCGTTGGGCGGAATTTGAACAGCGCCGCGCCATCAAAGCGGGGGAGATCGCGCGGTTGCAGCATACGGTCGTCCGCGCCGATACCGCAAACCCCATCCTGACGGAGCGCGGCGAAAGCCCCATCACAGGCGGCGCGAACGCGGCGGAGCTGCTCAAACGCGTCCACATGCGCTACGCCGATATCGCCCGCATGCTGCCCCCGACTGAAAACATCACACCATTCCTGGCCTATTGCATTGAAACGGAGATCAAATACGAAGGATATATCAAACGCCAATCGGCGCAGATACGCGCGGTGAAGCGGCAGGAGGACACCGTGATCCCGCCCGGTTTCGACTACGCCCCCTTAGAGGGCCTGCGTTTGGAGGCGCGGGAGAAGCTGGCGAAGATCCGCCCGCGCAATGTGGGGCAGGCGGCGCGTATCCCCGGCGTCGGTCCGGCGGACATCGCCTGCCTGCTTATCGCGCTGACGCGGTACCGCCAGGAAAACAAAGGAAAGGAGGAGGAAACGCATGATCAACACCGCCCGGCTGATTGAAAAAGCCGCCGCCTACGGCATCGACGCGGCCCCCATCGCCTCAGCCCTCGACCAATATGCGGCGCTGCTCGTCGATTACAACCAGAAAGTGAACCTGACGGCCATCACAGAGCCGGAGGCCATAGAGGACAAGCATTTTATCGACAGCCTCCTCTTAGCCGCATCCCCCGAAATACACGGCGCGTTTGTAGACGTAGGCACCGGCGCGGGGTTCCCCGGCATCGTCGCAAAGCTCTACCGCCCGGACCTGAACCTCACGCTGATGGAGCCGACCGGCAAGCGCGTAGATTTCCTGCGTCTGGCCTGCGAAACGCTGAACATAGAGGCGGAGTTCGCCAAAGAGCGCGCCGAGGAAGCCGCGCGCAAGCGCTGGCGTGAATCCTTCGACACAGCGACAGCGCGCGCGGTGGCATCCCTTCCGGCGCTGTGCGAATACTGCCTCCCGCTGGTGCGCGTAGGCGGCCATTTCCTGGCAATGAAGGGCGGCGACGCCGACCGCGAATCCCAGGACGCCGCCCCCGCCGCCGCCCGTCTGGGCGGAACGCTCCGCGAGATCCGCCCCTTCACCCTCCCCGACGGCAGCGCGCGCACAATCCTTATCTACGAAAAAACCGCCCCCACCCCCCACGCCTACCCCCGCAACGGCGGCAAGATCGCCAAAGCCCCCCTGCGGTAGCCCCCAAAGGGCGCTGCGCTTTGGCAGGGAGTGTCCACAACGCAGGTTTATTGCTGTGTAATTCCCCGCCCTACGGGAGGGGAATTACACGAAAACACCCCACATTGGACACTCCCCTTTGGCAAGAATGATTGACAACACAGCCGGGTGTGGGGTATAATAAGGCCAAAGGGAGGGCGCAGATGATGAGTAACAAGGAAAGGGTGCTTGCTTTACTGGATGATATTCCAGATTATAAAATGGGGTATGTTTTGGCCTATATACAAGGCATTACGGCAGATGAGGAAGCAGACGACATTTTTTGCCAGAGGATGCTTGAAAACTATGAAAATGATCCCGACCCTGAGAAAGATAAAGGGTATACATTAGAAGAATGTAAACGGGAGTGGGGGCTTGACTGATGTATAAAATCATCATCAAGAAAAAAGCGAAAAAGTTCATTGATAAACTCCCTGCCGACGAACGACGGCGAGTAGTCACCGCCATCGAAGCGCTTCCTGACGGGGAAGATATAAAACGCCTCAAAGGACACGACGGTTTATTCCGTCTTCGCGTAGGCAATTATCGAATTATCTACACGGTTGACAATGGTGAGTTGGTTGTTTATATTATCGACGCCGGGAACAGAGGGCAAATATATCATGGCTACTAAGTTTTGAAAAGGGTGGATGGAAACTTTAATTGCGCCCATACATGTGTATGGGCGCAGGGAATACTTTGTATTTTTTTGCCGCTTTGCCGCTAAAACAACAGGCTGACATCGCCGTATATACAGAGACGAAACACGCCAATGATGATTAAATGGATGGGGTAATAGAGATAGAAAAACCGCTTCATCCATTTTGCTTTCCCTTTTTCGCCATTGTACAGCTTTAACACAGGATACACAAGCAGAACCCCGATCTGTACCAGAGCGTACACTTTACTTACAAAGAAGAACGATACCACGGCATAGAGGGCGACATACAGGAACATTGCTTTCATCTGTGCAGGCAGATTTCCCCGTTTCGGATACATTGCCAGGATGGCAAGTACGGCGATACAGCTCCAATCCGCAGGGAAAGCGCTCCAAACCAGTACAAAGATAAGTAAGTTCTTGACCCAATCCTTCATGGGAAAATCATTGTCCCGCATCCACAGAATCAGAACAGCAACAAAAAGCGGATACAGTACGCTTGTTTGATTAAAAATGCCTGTACTGAATGGGATGGGATTGATCCCGAATGCAAAACAATAGGCAAAATGGGAAAGGACAGCAAAAATGCCCATTCGCAGCAAATACTTTTTTACATTGTGTGTGTAGTAATATCCTTCACATACGAAGAACCACATAATAGGGGCTGTTAAACGCCCGATAATATGGAAGGCCACTGCGCCCGGTTCGGCGGGAAAACCGGGATAGATCAAATCACTTGCATGGTCTATCGTCATGGCAAGAATCGCAATCAGTTTCAAATGATTTGCATTCAGCCGCAGATGCTGTTTCATATGGCCCCTCCGGCTGCCTCTCGAAGTTTTTTCCAAATTGAACCAGGTAAAATTATACCATATTTAGGCATAAAAAGCAATCCGGTTTTTTCCATTCCGCCTGTCCAGATAATCAAAGGGGCCGCTTCTTTGCGAAGCGGCCCCTTGCAATGAGGTTGTACTTTATTCCCCGATTTCCTTATGAAATATTCTCCCTTTTTCCGTGATAAAGGAAATCCAATAAATAACGGCAGTGAAAGCCAATACCTCGACAGGTGAAAAGGACAGCGTGGCAGCAAACAGCCCTGCGGCCGCCGCGCCCTGTACGACGCCAAAAGCAATGCAGGCGGCGATCATGAGAACAAACGCTGCGGCATAGATCCGCCGGGCTTTCGGCGCGTCCTTTTTCATCAGCAGGCCCGCGTGCGCCAATGTCCCCGCAATGATAAGTACTTCGATGATTGTGTCGATCATAACAGCATCTCCCTGTTGGGGGAGTGTTCAAACTGCGGAGGTGTTTTCCGTATATTTCCTCGCCCGCAGGGCGGGGAAACACACAAAAGCTCCTTGTTTTTGGCCGCTCCCTCTATTTTCCGGCTGTTCCAGCCATCAGTATGATAGCATATTTCTTTTAATATGTCAAGTATTTCATACATTATAAAATAAAAAAATTTATTTCTGCCGGGCATAATAGAATCCCGCCGCCCGCAGGAAATGGAAATATATGGAAACTCCGGGTTTACCGCACGGAAATCAATTTTGCGGTTTTTGCGCGGCGGAAAGAAATAAATCCTGTCGTTTTTCCCCGACGAAGGCGGAGAAAAACAGTCAAAATTGATTTCCGTGGGTTTACCGCATCTTCCGCAGGATGGCAATGGCAACCAGTTCCACGATCTCAAAAATAAGCATGACAAGGCACAGGGCACTGGTGAAGATGCGGATATCACGCATGACGGTATTGGTAAAAAATCCCACAAGATTGAGCGACAGCACCAGGCTGATGGCGGAATAGAAACTGGCCGTCCCAATAATGCCCCGCCCCCGTTCATCCCGACCCTCTTTGGAGAAGTAGTAAACACAGAGCAGGATAAAAAGAAGCACGGATAAAATTTTGCTGGCGACCACAAATTCCATGGTATTCAGCATTGCGTAGATTGCCTGATAGACGGCAGTATGGTAGATGGGATTGTCCATAGGTCAAACCTCCGAAAAAGTAAATAAGTCCTCGATCGTTACGTCAAACACTTTCGCAATGCTGTAGGCCAGCAGCATGGAGGGGTTATAGCGGTTCCGTTCAAGCTGCATGATTGTTTGCCTGGAAACGCCCACTAAATCGGCAAGCTCCTGCTGCGTCATCCGTTTTGTGGCCCGGTAGATGTGGATCTTGCTGTCAAACTGGTACTTGTTCTTGCTCGCCACTGCTTCACCGCCTTTTGCTGTTTGGAAAAAGTATAACATATTTTTTGCATTTTGTCCAAGATAGATTTTGAAAAAATCCATTTTGCAAAATTCTCCCCGCCTCCGGCGGGGAGAATTTTTAACTACAGCATATTGCAAAATTTGTAAAACTGTGGTAAAGTATATATAAGGCACTGTCGCAGCGGCAGGCGGTCAGCCCGGGGGTTTACGCCGGGCGCAAAACTTTTTGTGCTGCTCCCGGCGAATAAACGCTGGGAGGTGGAAACCATGACGATATTAGAGTTGGTCGCGATTCTCACTCTGCTGGCCACGGTGGCCTACTATACCTTCTCTGTGACATGGAAAATAGCCAACAATAACAAAAAGAAATAGCCGCCCTTCCCACGCAAACGGATGACGGCTATTCTTTAACCTGAATCCTCGGGCAACCGTCTCGCCGACAGTGCCTTTTTGTTATGTTTATATTATATACGTCTTTCCCCTCCTTGTCAAGCCCCGATTTTTTCAGGGGAGTTTCTAAAACAGGAGTTTTTGTGTATTCCCCGCCCGTAGAGCGGGGGGGAATACACAGCAATAGCTCCGCGATGCGGCCGCTCCCTTTTTTCAGAAGGTAGTCAGAGTGCGGGAAATACAAATTTGGAAAGGGGGAAAGAAAAATGCGCCGTTCTGACAGGGAAGTGACAGATCGGAACGAGATTGTCGCAATCATGGAAAAATGTGATGTGTGCCGGGTGGCGTTCAACGGCGGCGCCTATCCGTATATTGTCCCGATGAATTTTGGGCTGTGTGTAAAAGAAGATGTCATGGAGCTGTATTTTCATGGGGCGATAGAGGGCACAAAAATTGGCCTGATGCAAAAGGACAGCCGCGTTTCGTTTGAAATGGACTGCGGCCACAGGCTGGTGCCGGACAGGGAACGCGGAAACTGTTCAATGGAGTATGAAAGCGTGATGGGGCAGGGGCACATGGAGATACTGCCCGAGGAGGAAAAAGAAAAAGCCTTGTGTATTTTGATGCGGCATTATCATCAGGAAAATTTTCCGTTCCCTCCGGCCATCCTGTCCCGGACAAAGGTTTTCCGGCTGACGGTGGAAAAGGTGACAGGGAAACGGTGTCATATTTTGAGAAAGGCGTCCGCCGGGAATGGTGATCCTGATACCTCCGTCTGAGACGATAAAAAGCCGGGGAAAGGTTTTTTGAACCAGACATCATTTGTCGGAAAGGGCGGGGCAGAAAAACGCCAGGGAAAAATCTTCCCTGGCGTTTTGCGTTCTACGCTCAATAGTGCGGCTTTGCCTGTTCTTTTACCAGATTGTCGTACATCTTCTCATACAGGCGCAGGATTTGCTGGTTGGTGGTCTCCCGGCACTGGATGACTGTTTTGAGGGCCTCCGCTTTGGCCTGCCCCTGCACGTTGCCGGGGCTGTACGCCGCGCCGCTGTCCCCATCCGGCATATTGGCGAGTTTCTCTATCACTTCTTTCAGATAGGATATATCCGATTGAAGCAGCGCGATCTGCCGCAGGAGATAGGGGATGCTGTATTCTACATCAGGTATCGTATTTTCCGTCATGATATTTGCCTCCGTTTGTTCGGCAGGGTCCACGAGGCAAATCGTATTTTCAGAAATGAATCGCGCCCTGCCGTGTTTTACAAGACCTTTCGCTCGTTTCGGGTAGGTCGATTCATACATATTCCCCTGCGCATCCCGCACATGAATGTTTTTTGGAATGGGTATCTCCCCCCTGTGAAGAATGAAAAGCAGGTGATAAACCGCTGTTTTTTGTGATGGGTGCCGTCCCCAGGTTCAAAATCATTATATCATGGACAAATGGCGCTGTCAAGGTTTGCACACGTTTTTTTCAGCGCCGGATAGGGGATGACCGGCGGTTGGTCCGGTTTGTGTTCCCCAATCACTTTTTCCATCCAGATCATATGGTACCAGCGCCCGAATTTATAGCCGCACCGGCGGAACTCCCCGACGGTTACAAAGCCTGAATGGCGGTGGAAATCCGCGCTGTTGGCCGTCAGGTATTCATCCTCCCGCTCTGGATAGCCGATACACGCATAGAGGTTCAGGACGCCCATATCACACAGCGCCTTTTCCAATGCCTCATACAGCATCCGCCCCATCCCGCGTTTTTGGGCGTGCGGGTCGAGGTAGATCGTCAATTCACAGGACCAGTCGTAGGCGGCCCGCCCGACAAATGCGTGCGCGCAGGCATATCCTTTGATTTCCCCGTCCTCCTCAATGACAAGGTATGGGTAGCGCCGCATGATCTGTCTCATCCGTTCTGTAAATTCATCGAGGGAGGGGGGCTCGTATTCAAAGGCGATCGCTGTGTTTTTTATATAGTGTTCAAAGATTTGCAGGAGACGCCCCGCATCCTGTAGGGAAGCGTCGCGGATGGTGAGCATAGACAGGCAACCCCTTTTATATAAGCTGTTTTACATTTTCAATCAGAATGGGCAATTCTTCAAAAACAACATCGGCAATAATATTCCAGTTTGTGCCGTCATAATCGTGGATCAGGCGGTGCCGAAGCCCGGAGATCATGGCCCATTCAATTTCACTATGCGCTTTTTTATATTCGTCGGATAAGTGATAGACGTGTTCGCCGAGATTATATAAAGGTGTCGTAACAAGCCACTGCATAGGTGTGTTTGTAAGCAGTTCTTCCCTTTGAATATGCTTTTCCGTAATATACTCGTGCAGCTTTACCGCGTTTTCATAAATCTTTTTCATGCGCTGTTCATCCGAATATTTCATGCCACAAGCAGCCTCTCTTTCATGATCGTATGATAAAACGTGCTGTCCCGGTTGATTTCGCTGATTTCAAATACATCTACGTCCTTTTTCAATACCGCGCGCAGTTCTTCCGCAAGTGCAAAGATCCTGGCAGGCTTAAAATGTTCCCCACCGAATACCAGGAAATCCAGGTCGCTGTTTTCGTCCGCCTCTCCTCTGGCATAGGAGCCGAATAAATAGATTTCCTGTACTCTGTATTTTTCGGCGATTGGTTTCACCAGTTTCTGAACATCCCGAATTGTGAATATATCGCTGCTCATGAATATCCCTTCCTTCATTTTCGGGTTGCCGAGGGGCCGTGCCGGAGGATGGGTCCTGTCCTGCCTCCATTATACCACACTTCCGCGCACAAGGGAACAGAGAAAACCCCCGAAAAAAAATATCGCAAACTTAGACGCATTTTTTCCCGGAAAGCAAAGAAGCCGCCTGCTTTTCCCGCAACAGACACCCTTTTTGCCCGCCTCCGTCGAACGGTGTAAATGGAAAATGCTGGACGAGGCCGCGAAACTGTGGTACTATTTCCCATAGGGTATTTCCCGCACAGGGGTTTTTGTGTATTTCCCGCCTGCCGGCGGAAAAATACATGGAAGCTATGGACAGCCTATGGGAAAGCCCGGAGAGGGGAGGGCGCACAGCATGGAAAACGCAAAACCGACGGAGCAGACAAAGGTATATCTTTTGCCCATCGACGCCATCACCCCATCGCCCTTTCAGGCGCGCACGGTATTTGATGAAGCCGAGCTGAAAAAGCTGGCGGTCAGTATTTTGCAGAATGGGCTTTTGCAGCCTGTCAGCGTGCGCCCGGCGGGAGAGGGGCGGTACCAACTGATTGCCGGGGAACGCCGTCTGCGCGCGTGCAAGCTGGCGAAGATGGAGGCCATCCCCGCGATCATTTTCCATTTTGAGGATGAAAAGACGGCCGCGCTCAGTCTTTTGGAGAATTTGCAGCGCGAAGAATTGAACCCGTTTGAACAGGCGCGGGCACTGCGCGATCTTCTGAATTTGTGGGACTGCACGCAGGAATCGGCGGCGCGTCGCCTGGGGATGGCGCAGCCTACCCTTGCGAATAAATTGCGTCTGTTGGCGCTGAACGAGGAGCAGGAGGGGATATGCCTGGCCGCGAACCTTACCGAACGTCATGCGCGGGCCGTCCTGCGCCTGCCGACTGCCGCGCTGCGCACCAAAGCCCTCCAATACGCCGCCGACCACGCCTGCAATGTCCAGCAGACGGAGGCCCTCTGCGAGCGCATGATGACGCACAAAACGAAGCCCCGCCGCAGTGTGATGGTAAAAGATGTGCGCATTTTCGTAAATACGATAGACCGCGCTGTCAAGCTGATGACGGGCAGCGGCATCCCGGCCACCGCGGAGATGCGCGAGCAGCCGGATTGCATTGAATATGTGGTGCGTATCCCGATGGGCGCGGTGTATCATTCGCCGGGGCCACAGTAGGGAAAGCGGGGGAAAATCAATAAAAAACGCCCGAAAAGGGCGTTTTTTTGTTTCACGTGGAACAATTTTGAGTGGAAGTGTCCAAAGCGGGGTGTTTTTGTGTATTTCCCCGCCCGAAGGGCGGGGAAATACACGGCAATAAACCCGCGATGTGGACACTCCTTTTTGGGGAATTGTCTGGTAAATGGATACGTTTTATGGTAAAATGGTAGAAAAAATGGAGGGAAGAAAAATGTTGACGAAACCAAAGGCGGGATGGACCGATTTCAGCCTGCCGGGCACAGGTGTTTACGGATTGAGCTATTTGGATGATATTCCGTTTGAATGGATAGAACAGGCAATCCACGGGTTGGAAACAATGCTGCCGTTTTGCGTCAAGGGATTTCTGGAGCCGAGGCGGATGGTGTGTGTGGTGAGCTATTGGAACTGCTATGTTACCGTTGAAGATGACGAACGGCAGCTTTTGAAAGAGGGGGATTTTACGCATGCGTATTCCCATACAAGCATGCTGGAATTTTGCAGAGCACTGTATGAGGATATCAACGCGTATGTTGACGGATGGGCGGATTTTGTAGATTACCAGAACGAGGACAGGGAGGAGAAAAAGCGGCGTCTGCGCGAAAAACTGGTGCGTCTGCGGGAATGGATTAACGAGCGGGAAGAATGGTTTGGGGAAAATCGGTGCTTTCTCTAAAGAAGACAGGGGAAACGCGGGCGCGGGCGGTTTGTTCCACGTGGAACATTTTGGGGAGGGATAGGCCGCAAGGATTTTGGTATTTCTTGACAAGAGCTTTCCTGAGGTATAGGATAAGTGCATTGTATCGTAGAACCACTTGAAAATACATAAAATTTTGATATTTCCCCGGAGAGTGGGAAAATACAGAAGTTTTGCTGTTTTCAAATGGTTTCACTCTATTTATAAACAAGTGATGTATTTGGGGGGAAAATTCATGGATAAAAAACAATCTGTCAAAAATGCGATACTGTCTGTCATATTTAGGTATTCCGCGCAAAACAATGTATTCCTTGCCGCGGACTGCAAGCCGAAACAGCTGCAAAACGCGGTCAGCTCTTTTGCCCACGGCTGTGAGGCGGAGGATATTGTCGTTTTGATTGATGAATCCTTTATGAACTCCGGCAAAAAGGGATACTTGTTTTCAACAGAGGGCCTTTATGCCGATGACAAACAGCTAAAACACAAGAATCCCTTGAAAACTGGCAGTATCCCCATGCCCCTGCGGTACGAGGAATTGGACGATGTGGGCAAAGTTACATATGTACACAGCGGCCAGGACGATTCATTTTCTTTGCGCTGCAAAAATGGGGAAAAGTTCTCTGTCGTCTGCAAGCATGCCCGGCTTGTGTCCGAAGTACTGGGCGCGGTCCTTGAGGAATTGCGGCGGCAGGAGGCCGGGGTGGACAGCGGTTCCGAAACGAGGCAGGGGGATACGACCGACGCCCCCGCCGCGCCGCCCGAAGCAAAGCAGCCGGAAACGGCATCCGCCGCGCCCGCAAAACGGCCTGTAAAGGAACTCGTGCCGCAGGTCAAAGCCGCACTTGCGCCCGCGCCGAAAGCGGAAGCGCCGAAGCCCGCCGCCGAGGAGGAGCTTTCCCCGGAGGAGGCATTTGCGCGGGGGATGGAGCTGTACCGGGCGGAACGGTACGCGGAGGCGTTCCCTTATCTGAAGAAAATCTGTTCTGCTGGAAAAGAGGATTGGAAAGAGGAATTTTTTGAGGCAAGGATCGCGCTGGGGTGGATGTATGAAAACGGGCAGGGAACTGAAAAAAACATAGACAAAGCCAGAGGCCAATACCGCATGGGCAGCATTGAGGGCTCTATCCCCTGCAAAAAAGAATTTGTCCGTTTGGTTGCTTCGGAAGGGAAGTCTACAGCCAGTTTGGTCGTGTTGGAGCAGCGGATCGAACCCGCTTTGAAGTGGGCTGAGGAATTGGCCGCGTCCGGCAGCCAAGGCATGGTGGAATACATTCCTGTGTTGAAACGGCGCTACGAGGAAATACAGCAGGCGAAAAAACTGGTCGAGCAGCAGAAGGAAGCCTTTCAGGCAGGCATGGCTGCGTATAAAAAACAGAATCATACGGAGGCGCTGCGGCAGTTTCAGACTGCCGCGGAATTGGGAAGCTCTGCTGCAATGTACAATTTGGGTATCATGTACCGCAAGGGCGAAGGCACAGCGGAGGATAAGGCAGAGGCCCTGCGCTGGTATTTGAAAGCGGCGGAGCAGGGTAATGCCTCCGCACAGTTCATCTGCGGCTTTATATACCGCAAGGGCGAAGGCGCAGCGGAGAACAAGGCGGAGGCGCTGCGCTGGTTTTTGAAAGCAGCGGAGCAAGGTCACGCGAATGCGCAGGTCAACTGCGGCTTTATGTACCGCAAGGGCGAAGGCGCAGCGGAGAACAAGGCGGAGGCATTGCGCTGGTATTTGAAAGCGGCGGGGCAGGGGAACGCTGATGCACAGTTCCACTGCGGCGTCATGTACGACAACGGTGAAGGCACCGCAGTGGATAAAGCAAAGGCCTTGCACTGGTATTTGAAAGCGGCGGAGCAGGGGATCGCTACCGCACAGTTCAACTGCGGCAATATGTACCGCAAGGGCGAAGGCACAGCGGCGGACAAGGCGGAAGCCCTGCGCTGGTATTTGAGAGCGGCGGAGCAAGGTCACGCCTTCGCACAATTCAACTGCGGTAATATGTACTACAATGGCGAAGGCACGGCGGAGGACAAGGGGGAGGCCCTGCGCTGGTATTTGAAAGCGGCGCAGCAGGGTGACGCCGATGCGCAGTTCAGATGCGGCGTCATATACTACAACGGTGAAGGCACCGCAGTGGATAAAGCGAAGGCCTTGCACTGGTATTTGAAAGCAGCGGAGCAGGGTAACGCTGATGCACAGTTCAGGTGCGGCGCTATGTACGACGCGGGGAAAGGCACAGCGATGGATGAGGCGGAGGCATTGCGCTGGTATTTGAAAGCGGCGGAGCAAGGCAACGCTGATGCACAGTTCAGGTGCGGCCTCTTGTATTGCATCGGTGGAGGTGTAGTGGAGGACAAGTCGGAGGCTCTGCGCTGGTATTTGAAAGCGGCGGAGCAAGGGCACGATGCTGCACAGTTCGGCTGCGGCCTTATGTACTACGAGGGCAAGGGCACAGCGGAGGACAAAGCGGAGGCACTGCGCTGGTATTTGAAAGCGGCAGAGCAGGGTAACGCTGATGCACAGTTCAGGTGCGGCCTTATATACGACAAGGGCGAGGGCACAGCGGAGGACAAAGCAGAGGCACTGCGCTGGTATTTGAAAGCGGCGGATCAGGGGATCGCTTCCGCACAGTTCAACTGCGGCCTCATGTATGATATTGGCGAAGGCACAGCGGTGGACAAGGCAGAAGCGCTGTGTTGGTATTTGAAAGCGGCGCAGCAGGGTGACACTGACGCACAGTTCACATGCGGCGTTGCGTACTACAACGGCGAAGGTACAGCGGTGGACAAAGCCAAGTCCAAAATGTGGTTCCAGAAAGCCGCGGGGCAAGGGCATGAGAGGGCAATCGAAATTTTGCGGGAGCGGTTTTGACTGTATGCGTGAAATACTGGCACCGCCGCCTTTCCGCAGGACGGCCAACACAGGAAACCAGAAAGAGGTTTCCTGTGTTTTTTGTGCCAAAAACTGTCGGGAGAGAGGAGGAGGGAACGGTGAAACAGGGCTTTTTGTTTCACGTGGAACATTGAGGAGCGTCCGGGATGCCGGGATATTTGCGTTTTCCGCGCCGGAAGGGCGGAGGATATATGCGGAATTTTCCCTTTGGACGTCCGCATTTTCGGTTTTCGGGCGTTCAAAATGTTCCACGTGAAACATTTTTTTGCAAAAAATCCCCATAAAATTCCGCGCAAGGCTTTTCAAGGGCGTTTCGGTGTGCTATACTATAGTCGGCGAAGCTGAAAATCGGCTGTCTTTTTCTGTCCGAAGGGCAGGGAAGACAGAAAAATCGGGCGCGGGCAGCGCGAAGCGGTGTGTTTTGCTCTGCGGGGGAACATACAGAAAATCCTGCGGGTTGGACAGGCCCCGGAATCCCGCGTATTTCAGACGAGGCCACGATAAGAGAGAAAAGGAGGGAAATGCTGTGGGTAAGGTGATTACAATAGCCAATCAGAAGGGCGGCGTGGGCAAGACAACGACAGCGGTGAATCTGGCGTCGAGCGTGGCCTCACAGGCGAAGCGCGTCCTGATCGTCGATCTGGACCCGCAGGGGAACACCACGAGCGGATTCGGCGTTTCCAAACGAAGCGTAAAAAAAAGCATCTATGATCTGCTGGTGGGCGAGACGCGGGCGGATGACATCCTTATACATACGTCCTACCGGGTCGATCTGCTCCCTTCCAATATCCAGCTAACGGGTGCGGCGCTGGAATTAGTGAACATGGAACGGCGGGAATCGCGCCTGCGCATGGCTTTGATGCCGGTGCTGGACCGGTACGACTTTATATTCATCGACTGCCCGCCCTCGCTGGACCTGCTGACGCTGAACGGACTGTGCGCGTGCGATTCGGTGCTGGTGCCCATTCAATGCGAATTTTACGCGCTGGAAGGTCTTTCCGAGCTGATGACGACCATCCGAAGCGTAAAACGGATGTACAACCCCTACATTGACATTGAGGGCGTATTGCTGACAATGTACGACGGGCGGCTGAACCTGACATTGCAGGTGGTACAGCAGGTGAAAAAATACTTCCCCAACAAGGTGTACAAGACGACCATCCCGCGCAATGTGCGGCTGTCGGAAGCGCCGAGCTATGGGATGCCCATCAATTACTATGACGGGGCGTCGAAGGGGACAGAGGCGTATGCGTATTTAGCGGCGGAGCTGATCAAGAACAACAAACAGCGCACGTAGAGGCGCGGCGGAAAAATGCTGTTTTTTCCGGCCGGAGGCGGGAAGAAACAGAAAATTTCAGATGGGGGCATATACCTGTGGAATGTCCGTATTGCAAAAATGAGATGAAAACCGGGCGGATCATCACCGCCGTGAACGTCTGGCCGTACTGGCTGGAAGATGGAAAAGAGCGGAGAAGCGCAGGCGAGGTGATGACAGGGATGGGCAATCTGCCCGGAAAAAACAACCTGTTCAGTAACGAGATCGAAAGCGCCTACTGTCCCCAGTGCCAGAAAATTATCATAGACAACGTGCGTTTGGGATGAGACGGGATGGAAACCAATCCTTGTTGTATCTCCCCGCCGGAGGCGGGGAGATACAGGATATGTTCCAGGCGCGGGGCGGTTATCCTTTGACATGGGGTGCGCGGCAATGAAATTGCCGCGCGTGATGGGATTCCAAAGGGGGCTTGCCCCCTTTGGCGGAGTCCAGAGGCAGCGCCT
>CANCXY010000016.1 GCA_947381875.1 uncultured Clostridia bacterium
CTGAGGCGGGGATCTTTCATGATTGGCTCTACCACCATTTCACTCAGGATCCATTTTAGGGATGGGCGCTCATATTCCTCATAGTCATCGTGCCAGAGCTGGTGCCATACATGGAACCATACAAAGTGGATGATCTCATGGATCGTCAGCCCTACAGCACCCCGCTCGCTGTTCAAATAGAAAACGTCAAAGCTGCGTTCTTTCAAAAAACGCGGCGAAATGGGGTTCATGCTGATATTGCATTGGAGATCGTTAAAGATGCCCGCGCAGTCTATGTCAAAGGCGTCTGTCAGGGCGGCGGTGATTTGCGCCCTGCAATAGTCCCAGTGACGGGCGTACAGGGACACTTTTTCCTGAAGCTGTCCTTCTATCTGCAAGTAGACCGCTTGAAAGGTGCGTTCAAGATATGCCTTCTTTTCTGAAAATGGCAGGTTTTCCGCGTAATCTTTATCCAACTGGGGGTAGAAATGATACAGAGGCCCCGACCAGAAGGCGGTTTCACCTTCCGTTTGAGACAACAGGATTTGATGAATCATATAGTCCGCGCCAGGATTTGTGAAGGTGACGTTCATGGTCTGCCTCTCTTTCCGATGCTTTTCTGTACTTCCCCGCCCAGCGGGCGGGATAGAGTATAGGGGGAATTATATCACAAGCCCCCTGTGGATTGCAAGCGCGCCAGTCTGTCTCAATGCAAATTGACGCTTGTCATTTCCTCCCGGATATGCTATGCTGTATCGTGAGCAGACTGGAAGGGGAGGGATTCCGATTGGACGAAAAAATCAAAACGGCGCTGGCCGCTGTGCAGAAGCCTGGGCGCTATACGGGCGGTGAGGCGGGGTGCGTCTATAAGAAAAAAGAGGATGTAGCGCTTCGGTTCGCGTTTTGCTTTCCCGATACCTATGAGGTAGGCATGTCGTTCCTGGGCATGAAGATCCTGTATGAGATACTCAACAAGCACGAGGACATCTGGTGCGAACGCGTGTTTATGCCGTGGGTGGATATGAAGGAGCAGATGGAGCGGCTGGACATCCCCCTGTACGCGCTCGAAAGCAAGGACCCCCTGCGCATGTTCGATGTGATCGGCTTTACGCTGCAATATGAGCTTTCCTATACCAATATCTTAGCCATGCTCGACCTCGCGCATGTGCCATTTTACGCGAAGGACAGGGGAGAGGACGACCCCTTTATTGTCGCGGGCGGCCCGTGCGTATGCAACGCGGAGCCGCTGGCGGATTTTTTCGACCTGATGATGCTCGGCGAGGGCGAAGTACAGCTTCCCGACGTATGCCGCACGATCATTGACGGGCGCAAAGAGGGGCTGTGCAAGCGCGATATTTTGAAACGGCTGTGCAGGATCAAGGGCGTATATGTGCCCGTGTTTTATGATGTTTCCTACCTGCCGGATGGCCGTGTGGAGGCCATCACCGCCCGCGAGGGCGCACCGGAGGTGGTTCGGAAAGCAATTATCGTGGATATGAATACACAGCCCCCGCCCGAAAACTTTGTGGTGCCGATGGTCGGCGCGGTACACGACCGCGCACAGATCGAGGTGCTGCGCGGTTGTGTGCGCGGCTGCCGGTTCTGCCAGGCGGGTTTCCTCTACCGCCCCATGCGGGAGCGGGACGCCGGTCTACTCTCCCAAGCAGGCAGGAACCTCTGCGGGAACACCGGCTACGATGAAATCTCGCTCACGTCGCTCTCCACCAGCGACCACAGCCAGTTGGAAACGCTGCTGGATGATATGCTGGCATGGACGCCTGAGGAGCATGTCAGTATGTCGCTGCCCTCCCTGCGCATCGACAATTTCTCAGAATCGCTTGTGCGCAAAACAACCAAAGTGCGCAAAAGCGGCCTGACGTTCGCCCCAGAAGCGGGCACCCAGCGCCTGCGCGACGTGATCAATAAAAACGTGACGGAGGAGGAGATCGAACGCACCTGTACGCTGGCATTTGACGCGGGTTATACCTCGGTGAAGCTGTATTTTATGCTGGGCCTCCCCACAGAAACGATGGAGGATGTCGAGGGAATCGCCCAGACGGCGCAGCGCATTGTCGACCTGTATTATCAAAACGAGAACCACCCCAAGGGGAAAGGGGTGCAGGTATCCATCAGCGTAGCGTGCTTTGTGCCCAAGCCTATGACACCGTTCCAGTTCATGGGGCAGGATACCGGGGAAGTACTGCGGGAGAAACAGCAGCACCTTTTACACAGCGTCAAAAGCCGCAAGATCAGCGTGAGCTACCACGACAGCCGCACCAGCTTCTTGGAAGCGGTGTTCGCGAAAGGGGACAGGCGTCTTTCCCGCGCGCTTGTCGAGGCATACAGGCGCGGTTGCTTTTTTGACAGTTGGGAAGAACAGTTCCACTTTGACACATGGCTGGAAGTGTTCCGCGACCTCGGCATTGACCCGGCGTTTTACGCAAATCGCGCCATCGGGCTGGACGAGGTGACGCCGTGGAGCCATTTGGATTACGGTGTCAGCCATGAATACCTGGTGCGGGAATATCAAAAGGCGCTTTGCGCCAAAACGACGCCGCCATGTAACCGCGCGTGCAGCGGCTGCGGCGCGAATACACTGTTGGGAGGTCCCTGCTTTGTGTACGATTAGAGTATGGTTTACAAAAACAGGGGAGGCTTCCTATATCTCCCTGCTGGACCTTCAGCGCGTGATGCAGCGCGCGCTGAAACGCTCCCGTCTGCCTGTGTGGTACACACTGGGGTTTAATCCGCATATCTATATGACATTCTCCGTGCCACTCCCGCTCGGCCAGGAGAGCCTGTGCGAAACCGTCGATTTCAAAACCGAGGCGGAAGGTTACGATTGGGCCGGGGCCTGCGATGCCCTCTCAGCCTGCCTACCGCAAGGCATCGACGTTTTGCGTATGGCCCCCGCCGCGCTGGACGCAAACGAGATTGCCAGTGCCGCCTATACCGTCTGCTATGATGAAAAAAATGCCCCGGCAGCGCGCGCCGCATGGGAAGCCTACAACGCGGTGTCCAGCGCGGAGGTGGTGAAGGAGGGCAAGCGCGGGAAAAAGAAAGCGATCGACCTGAAAACCCACCTTCCGGCGGCATCACTGAGGGAGGAAAACGGGGGACTGGCTGTTTCCATGTGCCTGCCCGCGGGCAATACGCTCAACATCAACCCCGCGCTGATCTTGGCCTGGCTGGAAACGGAACATGCGCTGCCCGCCATGGCAGGGAGTGTCCTGCGCACAGGGGTCTATATCAAAAACGGGGAACGCTTTGCCTGATATGGAACAGGATGGGTTTCCAAAGGGGCTGTGCCCCTTTGGCGGAGTCCAGAGGCAGAGCCTCTGGGAAGCCCCCGCCCCGCCGGAAAATTTCAAGCGGGAAATTGGCAAAGTCAAGGAGATAAAGCAACATTGTTACACTTTTGTAACTTTTAAGGAAATTTCTGGGATTTTTGTTTTTGGCCTTGGTGGCCGCTGACGGACGCCAAAAGGTGAGCGGCTCTACTTGATTCAATCGTCTTGCACACTTGTGCAAGACGGGGGCGGGTTCATGCCTTCACCCGCAAGGTTGGGTCTACTGTCGGGAGATTCGGGGCGGGTGGTGAAACGGAAAAAGTTTTTCACACGCTCCGGGTTTTGCAGGGGGAGGTTGTCTAACTGCTCAAAAAATGCCTGCTGACTGCTCCTGCCGCCTAAGATGGGGCGTCTGATGTCGTTTATCCAATCCTGCACCTGTTTTGCCTGTTTCGGGGTACACCGGGACAGGCTTTTTCCTTTGGGCAATTTGCGGCGCAATAAACGGTTACTGTTTTCGTTCGTGCCCCGTTCGCCGGGGCTTTGAGGATGGCAATAGTATACTGTGGTATCCTGTTTTTCCATGCCCTTCTGGTCGGCAAATTCGTCGCCGTTATCGCAGGTGATAGACTGGAAAATTTTGGGGAAGTCTTTACCCAGAGCATGACGCAGTTTCAGAAGGGCTTGCACGGTATCTGCTGCTGTTTTACCATTTGCACGGATAATGATTTCCTGCCGTGTAAGACGTTCTGACAGAGTAAGGACGCTTTCTTTTTTGCCTTTTGCTTTGCCAACGACACTGTCTATTTCCCAGTGACCAAACGACGTGCGGGCTTTGATTTCCTTTGGGCGGCTCTCGATACTACGGTGATCCGCATGGTTGGCGTTTGTGCGGCGGACTACCTTTTTGTGGCGCTTTTTGCGTGGGCATGGCAGGTCTTTCTTTTTTAGACGCGAAAACAAGCCCATATCTAAATACCGATAGGCTGTCTGTTTGGTGATGGTGATGTCAAACTGCATGGTATCCGCAATGTACAGGATAGCTTCTTCAAAGCTATGGTTATCCAATACACGTTCTTCTATCGCTTTCAGGTAGTCAAAGCGATTGCCGATTTTAAGATCAGCGCCTTTGGCTGTCTGGGCGTAATCATGCTTTTTCTGGGCAATCTCCGCACTATATATATGGTAGGTTTCCCATGTGTCTCCGTTCAACTGTTCGCAGTCCCCTTTCTTTAGTTCGCGAGAAATGGACGAGCGATTCACGCCGAGGCGGTGGGCAATTTCCGCCTGTGAGTATCCTTCTTTGCGCCACAATTCTATTTTGATTCTTTCGTTTGGCGTGAGGAAACGGCTGTTTCTTTTTGAAGTGTACAATTCAAAAACCCCCATATACAAGTAAAGCCGTGTTCCGACTGGTTCAGCCGGGACACGGTTTTTTTCTTTGGGGTTATCATAACAGAAATACGCCCGGTGCGCAAGTCTTAACTGTCATTGCTCCTTCGTCGCGGATGAAGCGTGGTGCTGGAGGAAGGTACCACGGCCCGCAAAGCCAGTCAAGGGCCGCAAAATTTTTTTGCATCCGCAAACTGGGCAAAAAATTTTTGCTTTCCGCGCTTCGCGCTCCACCCTTGACTGTCTTTGCGTTCCGTGGTGTGCGGTAAATATGAGGTGTGAGGCGGCTTGCGAGCCGCGCTCACACCTCACATTATGGGGACGGCGGACGGAAACCAGCGCGCCACACCGGGGACGGTGTGCGCGAACGGCGGACACGAAAGGAGAAGGACAGATGAAACAAACAGTGAAAACCAGCAGGGCGGCAGGACAGCTTGAAAAGATGTTCCGGGCGCTGAACGCGCATTACTTTGACAGTAAAATTGAAGAACCTGTCATCACATTGCAAAAGACGCCGAGAGCCTATGGGCATGTAACGTGTAGTAAGACATGGCGAGCAGGAGACAAACAAAAGCACGAACTGAACATTGACACGGGAACGCTTAGGCGGCCTATTGAGGACATTACCGCGACGCTGTTACATGAGATGGTATACCTCTACAATATGCAAGAGGGCATACAGGACTGTTCCCGGGGCGGGAGCTATCACAATAAGCATTTTCGGGACGAGGCCATCAAACGTGACCTGGACATCCAAAAGGATGAGAAATACGGATGGACTATCACGCGACCAACGCCCGCCTTGTGTGATTTCATTATCACGCAGGACTGGACGGAAATCCAGATGGGCAACGGGAGTATCTGGGATTTTCTCGGGATTGACGGCGGGGAAAACGGCAAGACGAAAGACGGGGAAGAACCAGCGGGAGACAAAGCGAAAAAGCCCAGCAGTACACGGAAATATGTTTGCCCAGCTTGCGGGGCAAGCTGCCGGGCAACCAGAGCGCTCAACCTCATTTGCGGGGATTGCAACCAGCAAATGCAGGTGGAAGAATAAATTTTGAAAGTGTATATTCAAAATTGAAAAGGGGGGCATACACATGAAAAAGATAAATGCGCAGGGGCAGGCCGTGTATTTTAACGCCGTGCAGAAGGGCGGGAAGGAAGTGTACATCATCAAATCCCTGTCCGGGCAGGCCATCCCGGACAGGGACAAGAAGCCGCACAAGAGCCGGACTTTTACCCAGCTTGCACAGGCGGAAAAATGGCTGGAAAGGAATGGGTATAAATAAAGCATTCGCCGCCCAGAAGCTATCTGGGCGGCGGGGTGCGGATACTGGAACGTTCCAGAAGCCGATGCAATTTCCAGGGGAAATTCCATTGGTGCGGGAACGCTTTTTTCTTTTGGAAAAAAGATGGGCAGGAAAGGCCGGGAGAACGGAAAGGGTACTTTTTCTTTATGAAATAGATAAGCCCACAGAGGGGCGTACAGGGGGGGCACAGAGAGGGCGCGCGCTTTCGGGCATTGCCCGAACCTGCGCGCGCCCGTGGTTTCAAAACCAATCGTTTCGCCATTATCACTTTTGTTGTTTTTGGCGGCGGAGGTAGCGTTTGGAAGGATGGGAAACGGCATCCATATTGGCGGGGGTAGGTACGCCCTGATTGGCGAGGATTTCAGCGTCAGAGAGTATATCGCCCTCATCCATTTTCTTTTTGAGATTATCAACTACGGCAAGGGTATCATAGGCGGCATAATCTTTATCATGCACAAACCAGCAGATTTTACGCAGGGGCTTTATCATTTCGGGGCTGGTAGCGTTCTCTAATTCCCATGCGTCATAGAAGCTATTGACTTGGAAGCGCCAGACTTTGCGGCATTGGACAACGTTTAAGGTAACGTCACGCATTAACTTGTCAACGTGCTGGAAACGCTGGGATGAACCGTAGAAACTGATATGGTAATGCCGACAGCATAACAGGCAATTCAAAAAGTAGGCGTTAAAGTTTTCTTTGAAACTTCGGCTGTTCATTTGCAGGCTTAATTCGTCCATGCAAACGGCGGTAATCGTAAGAGTATCGTTTGCATCATCATAAATAGTATTAACCTTAGATGCGGCTACAACCTGTGAAAGGCTTGTAAGTGGGACATACGGCACCGACAGGGAGACATTGGAGAGAATAAGAACACGCTGTGTTACCCATTTTTGACGGCGGTCGCACCAGACAGGCAAGCCGTTATAGCGTTCGTACAGGCCGACAACCTTATGCACAAGGGATAAAGTTTTCCCGCTGCCGAAATAGCCGCAGTAGATATTTAGATCACCTGTCTTGCAGAGATTACCTTTTTTATATTTGAAATAGCGAAAGCCATCTTTTGCGGCATTGATAACAGATGCCGCCAAATTAGAGAGCGCACAGCGGAACACAGGGGACAGAAGCCAGCAGAGCAAGAAAGCGCAGGCAAGAACCAAAAGCATACTGTCACCACCTCGCACTGCGATTGATGCCATTGACGACAGAACGAATCATATTGAAAAGAAACAGGAACAGGCCGACAGCGCACAGCACCTGAAACAGCCACGGGATAAGCTCGGCGAATGTGGCGGGAGCGCCGGGGATACCGAAAAAGGCCATCAGTTGGGCGAAAAGGTCAGACATCTAAAAACCCCCTTTGAACAGTTTGAACGCACAGGCGGACAGGAACAGAATAAAGAGCAGGCACAGATACCCTTCGGTTGGTGTATAGTCAGTGAAGGGCTTGTCCCAGATGGTAGGCACTGGGGTTTCTTCCTCGGCGGGAGTTTCGGGGATTTCTTCGGCAGGGGTTTCCCCGCCCGGTTCTTCGGACGGGGTTATTTCACCATCAGCGGGGAACGCTACAGCATCGGCAGTCGGCGTGGGGTCGGGTTCTTCCGCATAAGCCAGCGTGCAGAGCATGGCGAGGATGAAAAGGATTGCAAAGACAAGAAAGCGTTTTGAAAGTGTAGATTCAAACATGGTTTACCTCTCAATCGTACATAACAGAGCCAATGAAACGGAGAATGGCGCAGGCTACAATCGAAAAAAGCATGATGTCCCAGAAGGAGAATGAAAAGCCGTAGACGTTCAGCGGCATTTGAAGCAAGCGCAGAATTTGATCTAAGACAGAGGTAAAGGCTTCCATTGTATCACCCCTTAAAGAATTTGAGGATCATGAGGATAATGCTGAGGCTGATAGAGAAGGCAAGGAGCGTAATTATCTCCGAAGGAATGTAATTGAAGAATGCGGCAAGGAAATCTTTGAAGCCGCCGCCGAAGTCGGCGATTTTGGAAAAGGCATCAAACAGGCTATCTATGACGTGGGTTATGCCCTCCACAAGGTCATCTATCAGTTTGCATATAAGGTCTATTGCACCGCCGACGATTGAAGATAGCACGTCTAAAATGCCGTTGAAAATAGAACCAAACAGCTTTTTGAACCAGCCAAGAATACCGCCTTCTTCCTTTTCGGGCGGGCCATTGCCGGTTTCGTCCCAGTACTCCACACCACACCGGGTACAGCGGTAGAGAGTGGCAGTAGTGGTTGTTTCGTCAGATTGAGGAACGGGGGCGTCGCTGGAAACGTCGGAAGATGGAGTGCTGCCGGAATCGGCTGGAGCGGTAGGGACAGTGACTTTTTGCCAATCGTGACCGAGGGCTTTCGTTTCGTTTGTGTAGTTATCGCCGCAAAGAGAGCAGGTATAGATTTTGTAACCGAAATCAGTGCAAGTGGCAGCAACGTCTTTTGTAAGAGCGTACTGGTGGGTACAGGAGGAAGGGGGCGTGGGGGTGGAAGATGATCCACTATTTGGGTCGTCGGGATTGTCGGGATTTTCGGGGTTATCACCGCCGCCGACGTTGTTTGTTATATAGTAGATGGTGTAATTATTTGTTACGGTGTCGCCGCCCTCGACTACGTTGTTTTCGACGATTGATATGTTTTCGTCGCCATAAGTAATTGTAGACGTGTTACCGCTATCCGTTGTAACGGTATAACTTCTGTCCTCGTAATTATACGACCAATCGGTTATAGGGACGGTTTGACCTGTGGCGGGGTTGTAGTAGGTATTGTTCGTTTCATTTATGATGGTGCTGTTATCTTCGATTTTTGTTATCTGGCCGTTGTCGCCTACTATGCCGTAGTTGCCGCCTGTTATGGCGGTGGGGCGGGTAGAAATAGAATATATACCATTCTGAAAGGAATTATCTACAGTGCTATCTTTTGTAGGTACATACTCAAAAACAGGATGAAAATAAAAGCATGTTACAGAAGATGCAGGATGTTTATTAAAATCAACAGCATATGAATACCGCCGAAACGTATCATATTCTTCGCCAGCTTCATAATATGTATATGTAGCAGAAGAAAAATAAAGAGAAGAATCAAAAGAATCGGAAACCCCAGAAGTGGAAGTATAGGACACGGAAAAAAGAACAGTAGGAATCAAACGGTAATAGCCATCATATGGAAAAACAAAAGTATAATTTGCACTAAAAGATTTTAAATCTTTAGTTGTAGAACCAGATAGAAATTCAAGATATACAATATCTTGATTACACCTATAAGCAAAATTATCAGACGTATGATTGTTACAATAATTACCCCATGAACCACCTGAATATCCGTGCCGTCCAATCGGAACAGTGAAAAGAATTGAACCGGTGGATTTATATTGATGGGCAGGAATTGAACTAACTTGGTCGGTGTAGCTTTGTTTTAGGTCGGATTCATAGGCGGTAAATTCTACTCCGCAATAAGTACAAATACATTTATAGCGGCCATTCTCTTTGTCTTTCTGATAACTTTTTGCATGATGACGCGTATCTTCAGAAACAGAACATGTACCAGTAAACGGAACAATATCAACAACTACTTGAGCAAGATCACTTGTACCCGCAAGCCAATTCCAAAAACTATTGTTGGAGATATAATCACCATTACTATCGGCATACACAGAAATTGAAAGTGTACTTACAAAAATCAGCGTTGCCAAAAACAGAGAAAAAACGCGCTTGAACATGGAAAACCCCCTTGTTTTTTGAAATTCTGTATGGTATTATAGAAAAAATGCAGGAATGCGTAAACGCGAGGAGGAATCTATATGAAAATCAGGTATCCAATCATTGCCTTTATACTTCTACAAATTATAGCGGCAATAGGCGAACACATGGAATTAAATACAAACGTGGAATTTATGATTCAAGACATTATAGGAATACTGGATTTAACGCTTATTGGACTAATCATTTATCTCCTTATCCGGAATCTTTTCCGGGCAATCCGAAACGCTATACAAAATGCAAGCTGGAAGAAAACGCAACAAGAACGTCAGCCATGGGAACTATAACGTGCAAAAGCAATGGCCGCCCTGTGGGGCGGCCGTTTTCTATACGAAAAAATCAGCGCGCCAACGGGCATAGGCTTTCGGGTCGGTATGGTCATTGCAGACCTTGCCTGTTTTGAGGTTGAGGAAGAATACAAGGAACTGGCCGTTTTCGTCTATGACAATAGCGCCGCTGTTGGCAATGGGATAGACCTCGACGCTACAGGGAAGGAAATTTTTGTGGATATAGTTGAGGACGTAATTTTGAACAACAGACATTGTAGCACCTCCGAAAAAGATAACCCCGCCCCGGTACACGACGGGACGGGGCTTTGCGGTATCAGCCGCGAGCGGCGTTCTTCAGCTGCGAAAAAACGCCAATGCCGATAGGCACAAGACCTGCGGCGAGGCAGAACAGCAAAATGGGCTGGCCGGTGATCTGGGTGACGACGGTACCAACGAGGTCGAAAACGTCACCCATTGCAGTGATAACAGCAGACATAGCGGATTCTACTGCACCTTCCATATGGTGCGCTCCTTTCTTTTGAAAGTGTATATTCAATCGGCGGTTGCCGGATTGACGGGGTTACAGTTCTTCTCCCCACGGACTGGGCTTGTCCGCATCCATGAAACGGTTTATGGGATAGATGGGGTCGAGGGAATCGGCGTCGGCCTGTATGCGACTGTCGGCATCATGGATGGCGGCTTCACCGTCTGCGGCGGTGAGGTTAAGGCGGGAGCGTTCGCGGAAGATGTCACGCCAGAGCCAATAATTTTTCTTGAAAGCCGCCCAGCAGCCGTTTTCGTATGCCCAGCGGGCAAGTTCGTTGTGGGAATGGAAAGAGGGCATGGAGAGAAGAATTTGCACCTGTTCATCCTCGGCCTGGCTCATGCCCTCATGGTCGCTTGGCGGGTCAAAGTCGTGCATACCGACAATACCTTGACTGTACTGGTACTTATCCGGGTCGAGCAGGTGCCAGAGGTAAACATAGGCTTTGTAGAGGTTGTTTACTTTGCGGATGGTTGGTTCTGTCACGCAAAGTTCTTTGGCAATGCCCGAAAAATAGCGGGCATTCGGGAAGCGGCAGACAAAATGGATATGCGGTTTTTTGAGATCACCCGGATTCCACTCCGGCTTTTCGCCGTCGTGCTTCTGTATGTAGCGGTCATATTCGGCTTGCGTGTGCGCATCTTTGTCGTGCAGTGCCCATGCGCAAGGGAAATTCTTCTGGCAATAGTCGATTGCCGCCTGCTGGCTTTCGGGGTACAGGACAAACATACACTGGCGGGAGCGGAAACGGGTTTTTGGGCTTGGGTCTGGCACGGTTCTCACCACCTGTCAAATTTTGGCTGGTTTTGACACTGACATTGACACTCCACGGACGTAGCGCCCGTGGAGTGTCACGGGCATGGTGGCGGGCGTGCGGATTCTGGTGGCGGGAGCATGGTTACTGCACCAATTCGTAGTTTGTGACTTTGCCGTATGCGCCGAAGTCAAAATCAACCGTGTGGCCGATAATCTGGTTAATATCGCCGCCAATGTCGGCGATAAGCCCGGCGGCATCCGTGACTTTCAGCTTTACCTCGCGGACGCAGTTGCCGAGAACGCTCATGTGTCGACCTACGCAATGGAAATTGTAGTTGTCGAAATCGTACACCTTGCCGGTTTCCTTGTTCTCGTAAGTGCCGGTCTTGCGCTCAAGACCGATTACCTGCAATTTCACAGTACTTTTTCCTCGCTTTCTTTTTTTGGGGACGGGATGCAGGAGATTTCCATTTTCTTCCTATATTTTCGGCTGCTTATGACGAATTTTGGGGAAGGGCTTGGATTTCTGCGCCGTCCTGTTGGCTTTTTGCGGGCTTTTTTCGGGTCGAGGCCGGGCCTTGACCTGTTGCGTTAATTATATAACTCAACATTCAAGCGGGAAATTTTTTGGAAACACTTGCTTTTTCGCGGCGGATGTGCTATCATAGTTAGGCGTTATGGCCACTGTGCCAACAGTGGGGTTAATGTGCAAAAACATTAAACGGGCAGTCCTCTGCCGGCTTTGATCGGGCCGGGTACGAATGTCTGAGAAAACATGGAGGAATTCGCAAAATGGACGCATTGAAAACCATTACCGAGGGCATGATCAAAGAGAACCCGCCCGCGTTTAACGTCGGCGATACGGTGCGTGTCTCTGTCCGCATCAAGGAAGGTGAGCGCGAGCGTATCCAGGCGTTTGAGGGCACTGTCATTGCCAAAAAGCATGGCGGCATCTCTGAAACATTTACCGTCCGCCGCACCGCATACGGCGTTGGCATTGAACGTGTGTTCCCGGTAAATTCCCCGTTTGTGGAAAAGGTCGAGGTCGTGCGCAAAGGCCGCGTGCGCCGCGCCAAACTGTTCTATCTGCGCAACCGCACCGGCAAGGCGGCCAAGGTCATGGAACAGCTTCGATAAGTTCGCCGGAAGGGACAATGCAGATTGTCCCTTTTTTGTTGTATGCTCGCGAAAGGAGAATATCCGCATGGAAACGCCGCAGGTAAACGAAACCGCACGGAAAGAAAAAAGCCCAAAAGGGAGCGCCCTGTTTGAATGGTACGATTCCCTTGTTTTTGCCCTGACGGTGATCGTGCTTATCTTTGTGTTCCTGGTACGCATCATCACCGTTTCAGGAAATTCCATGAACCCGACCTTGAACTGGGGAGACCGAATCGCCGTACAGAGCGCGCTGTATACCCCTCAGCGCGGGGATGTAGTCGTGGTGGACAGCTACAGCCATTATGGCGATCCGCTTGTCAAGCGTGTCATTGCCGTGGGCGGCGATACGCTGGATATCCATTTCGACACGGGCGATGTCATCCTGAACGGCGAGATCTTAGAGGAACCGTATATCCTGGCTCCCACAACCGCCGCCGACGACGTCACCTTCCCGCTCGAAGTGCCGGATGGATGTGTATTTGTGATGGGCGACAACCGCCCCGGCTCCCTCGATAGCCGCAGTACGGATATCGGTTTTATCGACGCGCGGGATATTTTGGGGAAGGTCGTGCTGCGCGTCGCGCCCATCCGCGATTTCGGCCTGATTGCCTGAGCGGGTGGGCGCGGTGAAACGGATGCAAGGGTATATCTGTAAAATCGCGGACCGCTCTGAAATGGAGCGGAAATGGGATTACGAGATCGCCCGTGCGGGTAAAGACCGCCGAAACTGGGAAATATGGAAAGGAGAAGCCATCCGGCGCTGGGCGGAGGGAAAAGCGCTGCCCTATTATGGCATACTGGATGGCGCGATTATCTGCGAGGCGACAGCACTCCTCAGCAGGGACGCCGTACAGAATGCCTATGGCCTGGTGGATGACAAAACAGTGTATCTCTCCGCGTTCCGCACCATAGAGGGCTGTCAGGGCCGGGGCTATTTCTCCGAATTGTTCCGCTTTCTGCTGAACGATCTGAAAAGGCGGGGCTATACGGCGGCCACGCTCGGCGTAGAGCCGCAGGAGATAAAGAACAAGGCGATTTATTTGCATTACGGGTTTACAGAACAGATAAAGACCGCGAAAGAAACCTATCCCGACGGAACAGAAATAACCGTCGAGTATTATCGAAAGAGGCTGTAAAGGGCGCACAATGGAACGGAAAACACAAAAAACACGGCCCCGCCGCGAGACGGAAAGCGTCAGCATCCAATGGTTCCCAGGGCATATGACGCGCACACTGCGCGTGATGGAGAAAGAGATCCGCACAATGGATGGCGTGGTTCAGCTTTTGGACGCGCGCATCCCGCGCAGCAGCCTGAACCCGGAGCTGGTGCGCATCACAAGGGAAAAACCGCGCCTGTACCTGCTGAACAAGGCCGACTTGGCCGACCCGGAGATAACGGCGCGGTGGATTGCGTATTTTAAGGGAAACGGGAACGGGTGCCTTGCGCTCGACAGCCGGCAAAAGGCAAAGATCCCGCAGGTGAAAAATGCGATTGAGGCTGAATTGACAGAGCTTTTGGCACGCCGGGCCAGCCGGGGCGCTGCGGGCGCAAGGCGCATGATCATGGTGGTGGGGATCCCCAATGTGGGCAAATCCACCTTTATCAATTCCTTTGCCGGTTCTGCGCATACGAAAACCGCGGACAGGCCAGGCGTCACGCGTGGCAAACAGTGGGTGACGGTCGGGAATTATGACCTGCTTGATATGCCGGGCGTATTATGGAAAAAATTCGGGTCTCAGGAGGTCGCGGGGAATTTGGCCTTTATCGGCTCTATCCGGGATGAAGTGCTGGATCGTGAGGAACTGGCCGCGGCGCTTTTGGGCGAGATCCAGCGCATGTATCCGGAAAAACTGCGGGAGCGGTATCATGTGAGCGAGGAAGAGTTATCCCAGACGCCCTATGCGCTGCTGGAGACGATTGGCCGCAAACGCGGCTGCCTGATTGCGGGCGGCGAGGTAGATGCCGGGCGCATCGCCACGATGCTGGTGAATGAATTCCGAAGCGCAAAATTGGGGCGTATCTCACTCGAAAGGCCGGAGGATCTATGACAGAAGAACTGTACGCGTTTGACGCGGCGTTTGCGCAGGAAGGGCTTGTATGCGGCGTGGATGAGGCGGGCCGCGGGCCTTTGTGTGGGCCGCTTTGCGTCGCGGCGGTGATCTTAGACCCTGCCGCACCACACCTGATGGGCATCAACGATTCCAAAAAGCTCTCTGAAAAAAAGCGCGAGGCACTTTTCCCGCAGATCACGGAAAGTGCGATGGCCTATAGCATCATTATGGTGGAGCCGCAAAAAATCGACGAGATGAATATTTTGGGCGCAACGATGTATGGCATGCGTCAGGCGGTGGAGGGCCTCGCCGTCCGCCCCGCTTTGGCGCTGGTGGACGGGAACCGCTCTCCCCGTATGGACGTGCCCGCGAAAAGCGTCATAAAAGGGGACGCACAGTCTGTAAGCATTGCGGCGGCGTCCATCTTAGCGAAGGTCTCGCGGGACCGCTATATGCGGGAGTTGGCGGCGCAGTATCCGCAATACAAGTTGGAACAGCATAAGGGATACCCGACAAAGGAGCATTATCAGCTTTTGGACAAGTATGGCATACAGCCTTTTTACAGGAAATCCTTTTTGAAGAAGCGCGGCTATGTCTAAGCGGGGCAGCGCGGAGACCGGCGCCAAAGGGGAGCATCTGGCGGCGGTGTATTACCAGCGGCGGGGCTGCGAGATATTGGATACCAATTATCGGACGCGCATGGGGGAGCTTGACCTCGTTGTGATGGACCACGGAACGCTCGTATTTTCCGAAGTCAAAACAAGAAGTGAGAACACGATCGCCACGCCTGCGGAGTCCGTGACAAAACAAAAGCAGCGCCGCCTGATCCTGGCTGCACAGCATTACCTGATGACACATACCGCGTATGCGGATCTGGTGATGCGCTTTGATGTGGTCGAGGTGATTTTGCCGCGCGGGGGGCTGCCCCGGCTTCATTGCATTGAAAACGCGTTTACATTGTGAGGTCTTTTCATGTGTTTTTTTGATTTACACTGTGATACGATCCAGTGCCTTTTGGACGGCAGTAGCCTGGCTGATGCAAATACACAAGTCAGCCTCGACAAAGCCCGCGCGTTTGGGCGCTGGGCACAGGTATACGCCATGTTTGTGGGCGACAATCCGCCCGGCAGGGATACTGCCTACGATACATACCGGCAGCTATACGCATGTTTTCAAAAGCAGATGGCCGTCTATGCGGAGCGTATTTGCCAGTGCCGCAGCGCGGCGCAGGTTCGGGCGGCGTTTGAGGCTGGGAAGTATGCGGCCATCCTCTCTGTGGAAAACGGGTCGGTGTTGGGAGGAAGGCTGGAACGCCTTGCCGAACTGCGGCGCGACGGCGTGCGTCTGCTGACGCTGACCTGGATGGGGGAAAATGAACTGGGCAGCGGGGGAGAGGCAGGCGGCCCGCTGAAACCGTTTGGCCGCGCAGTGTTGGAAGCGCTGCCCTCATATGGCATCATCCCCGATATCTCCCATCTTTCCGACGAGGGGTTATCGGATGTGTTCTCGCATTATGACGGCCCTGTTGTCGCCACGCACTCCAACGTCCGGCGCGTGATGGGGCACCATCGGAACCTTACCGAAAAACAGACAGCCGAAATCATACGGCGGCGCGGGCTGATCGGGATCAACCTGTGCAGCGGGTTCCTCTCCTGTGAACGTTCCGCCGCCTCCAGGGAAGATGTCTGCCGCCATCTGAGTGCTTTTTTGGAGATGGGCGCAGAAGATACCGTCTGCTTTGGCACGGATTTTGACGGCGCGAAAACACCGGCTGATATAAGAGACCTTGCGGATATCCCCGCGCTGTGGGAATATCTGCTAAAGAGGGGCTTTTCGGAAACGCTGCTGCGCAAGGTATTTTTTGAAAACGCCTGGGCTTTCTGGGAACGGAATTTCTGAAAAAAGATTTCAGATCGTGAGGGATGAGGAATGCAATATACAAGCACACGCGACCATACAAAATGCGTCAGCGCATCACAGGCGATTTTACAGGGTATTTCGCCGGACGGCGGGCTTTATGTGCCAACGGAGTTCCCACAGGTTTCGCCGGAGGAATTTTATGGCCTGACCTATCCGCAGACAGCCGAAAAGGTCCTGCGCCTTTACCTGACCGACTATGACCCCGCTTTCCTGAAACAGGTGACGGAGCAGGTATACAGCGCTGAAAATTTCGGCGGTAAGGCGGGCTTTTTAGCGCCAGTGGAGGAAAACCTCTGGGCATTGGAGCTATGGCACGGCCCAACCTGCGCATTCAAAGATTACGCTTTACAGTTGATGCCCCACTTGCTTTTACAGGCGAAAAAGAATTTAGGCGTATCGCAGACGACAAAGATCCTGGTGGCGACCTCCGGCGATACGGGAAAAGCGGCGCTGGCCGGATATGCGGGGCTTCCGGGGATCCGTATTGCGGTTTTTTACCCAAATGCCGGCACCAGTGAAATACAGCGTTTGCAAATGGCGACCCAGGAAGGGGAGAACGTGGCGGTCTATGCGGTAAGCGGCAATTTTGACGATACTCAGACGGGCGTAAAACGCGCTTTTGCCGATTCCGCGCTTACGAATGCTTTGGCTGAAAAAGGGGAGGCACTTTCGAGCGCAAACTCCATCAACTGGGGCCGCCTTGTGCCGCAGATCGTTTATTATTTTTACAGCTACGCAAAACTTGTGGAGAGCGGGAGCATTGTTTCCGGCGCGCCGGTCCGCTATTGTGTCCCCACTGGGAATTTTGGGGATATCTTAGCGGGATATTATGCAAAGCGCATGGGGTTTCCGATTGAAAAATTGATTTGCGCTTCCAATAAAAACAAAATCCTTACAGATTTCCTTACAACAGGTGTTTACGATATCCACCGCGATTTTTACAAAACGACCTCCCCCTCTATGGATATCTTGATTTCTTCCAATTTGGAGCGATTGCTATACCATGTTACACAGGACGATAATGCTGTTAAAAATTGGATGGATTCTCTTGTAAAGGAAAAGGCCTACACAGTTTCCAAAGAGGTACTTTCCGCCATTCAGGCCGTTTTCGACTGCGGCTGCGCGGAGGATGCGCAGGGGAGCGAGGAGATCCGTATGCGATACGAACAGGACCATTACCTGTGCGATACTCATACTGCTGTGGCGCTGTACACCATGCGCGGCAAAGCGAAGGAAAAAGCACCGTGTGTGGTGCTTTCTACCGCAAGCCCCTATAAATTCCCCTGTGCTGTGCTGCACGCGTTAGGGCGGGAGGTCCCGTCGGATGAGTTCGAGGCCATGCGTCTGCTGCATGAGAAAACAGGCGTTCCCATCCCGCAAAGCCTGGCTGTTTTGCGTGAAAAGGCAATTCGCTTTACAGATGTGATCGAGCCGGAAATGATTGCAAAAACCGCGCTTTCCCTCTGACGCGGCCCGCTATAAAAAGATGTAAAAAGGAAAAGCCCGCGCCTCCCGCGCGGACTTTCCCAAGACCTTTTGAAACTGTGCGCCGCCTGTGCCGCACTTACATTTCCTCAAAGGTCTCGCACATGGTTTCTTCCCCTAATACGTTCATACGGTTTTTCACTTTGATCTCCGGCGCTGTGCAGCAGCAGTGCCCGTTGTTGTGGACGCAGTTTTCCACTTCACAGCAAATACCATCCAGTACGTTTTCGTTTTGCATAACGCATACTTCTCCTATTCTATCGTATTTTGCATCTGCCTTTTTGCGCGGGGGGAAAGCAACAGATCCTACTACTTCTCTCCGCCTATAACGAGGAGAAATAGCAAACGTAAATTTCCTGCCTGCACGGGCAGTGCTTTCACGGGTTACTATGACCCGAACTTTCACTTGTATGCGAGGGATGCTATGGCAATTTTTGCAATCGGCGACCTGCACCTTTCCCTGGGCACCGCCAAGCCGATGGATATTTTCAGCGGCTGGGAAAATTATGTGGACAGGTTACAGGAAAACTGGCTGAAAGCCATTGCGCCGCAGGATACCGTTCTGCTCGCGGGCGATACCTCTTGGGCGATGAAATTAGAGGAATGCGAAAAGGATTTTTCGTTTTTGGAATCGCTGCCCGGAAAAAAAATCCTGATCAAAGGCAACCACGATTACTGGTGGACAACAGTAGCCAAAATGGAGCGCTATGCCGCCGCGAACGGGTTTGAAAGCCTCACTTTCCTGCAAAATAGCTGTGTGCTGGCGGAAGGGATGGCCCTGTGCGGGACGCGCGGGTGGATGTTTGACATCGGCCAGCCGCACGACCAGAAGGTGATGAGCCGTGAGTGCGGGCGTCTGCGGGCGTCGCTGGCAATGGCGGGGGACGCGGAAAAGATTGCGTTTCTCCATTACCCGCCCCTCTGCCGCCAGGCGGAGGCCCCCGACCTGCTCGCAATCCTGCACGAGTTCGGCGTGAAGCGCTGTTTTTACGGCCACCTGCACGGCGCTTCCATTGCCCGCGCGGTACAGGGGTGGGTGGACGGGATCGAATATACGCTGATCAGCGGCGACGCGCTGCAATTTTTTCCCTATAAAATTGAATTAGGTGTAGAAAATCCTGGCGGCATATGATATAATGGTCTCAATCTGCCGTCCATCCGGCCGCGTGTATGCTTGAAATGGGGAAAGGCGCATGCGCACAGAACCACAGGGCCTGTATCCATGCTGCATGGCCGCCTGTTTTTCCGCCGCTCTTTCCAGCAGGCAGGAACTGCCCAAGACAAAAGAGTTTGAAAACGCTCCAGCAGGAAAACAGGCAGGGCGTGGGTTTATCTCAAAATCGCAAGTTATTGGTATTGGAGGAAATAAAAAAATGAATCTCGTCAAACACGAAGCACTCGAAGCAAACAGCCATGAACTCGAATTTTCCATTGACGCGCAGACGTTCAGCGACGCGGTGGGCAAGGCGTTCAGGAAGGAGGGGAAGAAATACAACATCCCCGGTTTCCGCAAGGGTAAAGCGCCCCGTGCCATGATCGAAAAAATGTATGGCGAAGATGTGTTTTATTATGATGCCGTCAACGCCCTGTTCCCCCAGGAATATGAGGCGGCTGTGGCGGAAAGCGGCATTGAGCCGGTCGACCGCCCGCAGGCGGAGCTTGTTTCCGCCAGCATCCAGAACGGCGCGGTGCTGAAAGTCGTCGTCACCGTAAAGCCGGAGATGAAGATCGGCGCTTACAAAGGCTTAAAGGCCACGCGGAAGGTCCATACTGTCCCCGACAGCGAAGTGGACACGGAGATCGACCGCATGCGGGAGCGCAACGCCCGTATCATCACCAAAGAGGGCAAGGCGGAAGACGGCAACATCGCGGAGATCGACTTCGAGGGCTTTATGGACGGGAAACCGTTCGAGGGCGGCAAGGCGGAGAATTTCTCCCTGACGCTCGGCTCCGGCCAGTTTATCGCCGGTTTTGAGGAGCAGGTGGTCGGCCACGAGGCGGGGGATTCGTTTGATGTGAATGTCACATTCCCTGAGAATTACCAGTCCGAGGAGTTAGCGGGCAAACCGGCAGTATTCAAAGTGACGCTGCATGAGGTAAAGGAAAAGGATATCCCGGCGGCAGATGATGAATTTGCTAAGGATGTATCGGAATATGATACCCTGGACGAGTTCAAGGCAAGCATCCGCAGGGAAAAAGAGGATCGCTGCGAACAGGAAGCCGATGTCGAGTTGGAAAACGACCTGGTAAACCAGATCGTTGAGACGATGGAAGGGGATATTCCGCCTGTCATGATCTCGACACGCGCCCAGGAAATGCTTCAGGATTTCGATTACCGTTTGCAGCAGCAGGGCCTGAACCTGCCAACCTATCTCCAATACATCGGCGATACCCCCGCGAACTTCCAGGAGACCACCCGGCAGCGCGCAGAAGAACAGGTCAAAATCCGCCTGGCGCTCGAAGCGGTCGTGCGCGCGGAGAACATCTGCGTTTCCGATGAGGAGTTCGACGCGGAGATTAAGCGCATTGCCGACGAATACAAGATGGAGGAAACAAAGGTACGCGATACGGTCCCGGAAAAGGATGTGCGCGGCGATTTGGCTGTCCACAAGGCCATTGATTTTATCAAGCAAAACGCCGAGGTCACAACAGAGCATGTCGACCCCGCGCAAAATCAGGACGCGCCCGCTGAGGACGCGGAGTAAACATTTCAAAATACGACGTCCGATGCCCAGGCGGCCCCGCCGTCCGGCCTATCGGGAGCGCCCAAACCAAAGAGTTTTTGCAGATTTCCCCGCCCGCAGGGCGGGGAAACACACGGAAATGCCCCTGCGGCTTTTGGGCATCCCTGTCCCATCGGACGATCTACAGCAGGGAGGACATTTATGAGCCTGGTTCCTTATGTTATTGAGCAGACTTCACGAGGGGAGCGTTCCTATGATATCTTCTCCCGCCTTCTGAACGACCGTATCATCATGCTGAGCGAGGAAGTGAACAGCACTACAGCAAGCCTGGTGGTTGCCCAGATGCTCCACCTGGAGGGGCAGGACCCGGAAAAGGATATCCAGTTCTATATCAACAGCCCCGGCGGATCCATCACGGACGGCATGGCAATCTATGATACCATGCGGTATATCAAGTGCGATGTCTCCACGATCTGTATCGGCATGGCGGCGTCTATGGCCTCGCTGCTGCTGGCGGCTGGCGCGAAAGGGAAACGCTTGGCTCTGCCCAACAGCGAGATATTGATCCACCAGCCGTTGATTGGCGGGCAGGTTGGTTTACAGGGTCAGACGACCGATATCAAGATCCACGCCGACCACCTGGTGCGCACACGCAAAAAGATGAACGAGATCCTCGCCGACTGCACCGGCCAGCCGCTGGAGCTGATTGAGCGGGACACCGAGCGCGACAACTATATGACGGCGGAACAGGCGAAAGAGTATGGGCTGATCGACGCTGTCATTGAGAAACGATAAGGGAGCGAAATGGCAAACAGAAGCAACAGAGAAAAGATCCTGACATGCAGCTTCTGCGGAAAAACGCAGAATGATGTGGAACGTATGATCATCGGTCCCGGCGTGAACATTTGCAGCGAGTGTGTGGATATGTGCAACTCGCTGATTGGCGATTCCCCCGATAATCCGCCGCCCCCGCCGCTGCCCGTTCCGCGCCGGGGCAGGCAGGACACGCCGCCCGAACCGCAGGAGATCCGCGTGCTGACACCCGCCGAAATCAAGGCAAAGCTCGATCAGTATGTGATCGGGCAGGAGAACGCGAAGATCGTCCTGTCGGTTTCCGTATATAACCATTATAAACGTATCCTGAGCCTGGACCGGAGCGATGTGGAACTGCAAAAGAGCAATGTGCTGCTGCTCGGCCCCTCCGGCGTGGGGAAGACGATGCTTGCACAAACACTGGCACGCATCCTCAATGTGCCCATCGCCATTACAGACGCTACCACGCTCACGGAAGCAGGCTATGTGGGCGAGGATGTGGAAAATATTCTGCTCCGGCTCATCCAGGCGGCGGATTTCGATATTGAGCGCGCGGAAAAAGGCATTATCTATGTCGACGAGATCGATAAGATCACGCGCAAGAGCGAGAACCCGTCCCTGACGCGCGACGTGGGCGGCGAGGGTGTGCAGCAGGCGCTGTTGAAGATTTTGGAAGGGACGGTCAGCAACGTCCCCCCGCAGGGCGGGCGCAAGCACCCACAGCAGCAGTATATCCAGATCAATACGAAGAATATCCTGTTCATCTGCGGCGGCGCGTTTGAAGGGCTGGAAAAGCATATCCAAAAGCGCACCGATACCTCCGCGGTCGGCTTCGGAGGCACGCTGAAACAGGACCCCGAAAAAGAGCGCAGCAACCTTCTCCGCCTGGTGGAGCCGCACGACCTTGTGCGCTATGGGCTGATCCCGGAGCTGGTGGGCCGTATCCCTATCATGACGGTGCTGGATGCTCTGGATGAGGAGGCCCTCGTGCGCGTACTGAAAGAGCCACGAAACAGTTTGGTGCGCCAATACCAGGCCATGCTGAAAATGGACAACGCCGAGCTGGAGATTACCGACGCGGCTTTGCGTGCTGTTGCCAAAAAGGCCCTCAAGTTGAAAAGCGGCGCGCGCGGGCTGCGGAGCATCATGGAACAGACGTTGATTGGTGTGATGTACGATATCCCCAGCGACCCGACCATTGTCAAAGTGACGATAGACGAGGATGCCATCAACGGCGGGAAACCGAAAATCGAACACGGCGCGCCGCACAGGCGGTATAAATCGCTGGCCGCGGGATACGCCAGTTGACAGAAAATGCTATAAAACTTCAAAAAGGTGGCAAGGCATGGGCATATTTACCGATGTCTTGTCATCTTTTCTGTTGAAATATTTTTATCTTTCGCTTATAATACAGTATAGGGAGAAAAAGTATTTTCAAAAGGGGGTCAAAGCCGGCCCTCAGTTTTGGCATCAGGAGGGAAACAAGTGTCGGACCGAGTGAAAATCATTTTAGATAAAAACGCGGATATCCTGCGCCTGCCAGCTATCGCACTGCGCGGGCTTGTGGTATTTCCGGGCAATGTGATCCATTTTGAGGTGGGCCGGAGGAAATCGGTCGCCGCCATCGAATGGGCCATGAACAACAGCAACGCCATCTTCCTTACCGCGCAGAAGGATCTGGACGTGGAGGAACCTGCTTTGAAAAACCTGTACGCCTACGGCGTAGTAGCGGAAGTAAAACAGGTGCTTCGTGTCACCGATGACCTGGTGAAGGTT
>CANCXY010000017.1 GCA_947381875.1 uncultured Clostridia bacterium
GTGCGCGCCGCCGGGCCTGACCGGGGGCTGCGCCGCACGTTCTGGGGCTGTGCCGTGGCAGCGCCCGCGTTCACGCTGTTTGTGTGGCACTGCCATACCCAGATGGTATTTGTGAACGCTTCGGGCACGCGCCATTCAACCTCTGTTTCGGAAATGGTGAAGATTTTCGGGGACAGGACGCCGGAGGACATTGCCACCATCTGTTCTAATTTCTTTATAAGGTGGTTCCATCCGGTGCCGGAGATTATGCCCAATGGTTCCGGCGAATGGCCCGCGCTGTTAGTGCTGGCGCTGCTGGTGATTTGCGCGCTCTATACCCGGAAATACCGCCCCAAACAGTTGATGAAAACCTGCGGCGGCGTGCTGGCGGGGTATGTGCTGTACAAATTCTGCCTGTTGGGTATGTACCTGTTTAACCTGCCGGATCAGGACGCGCTGTATGTCGGCGCGTATGAACGATACACCGCCAGTATCGCGATTTTGCTGTACGGGCTTGCCGCCGTGTTCGCGGCCCATCTGTTGGCGGAGCATACGTTCGATGTTCCCCAACGGCGCGCGCTGTGGTCGGCGGCGCTGTGCGGGTGTATGATTGTGCAGCCGCTCCTGTTCCCGGTCGCGCCGGGGAAATATCGGAAGCCGGATTATCTGAACGACGGCCTGTACCGTCAGCTTTGCGTTTTGCAGCGGGAGTATAACCTGCCGAAAAAGGACGGCTATGTGCTGGCGTTTTCCCATACGCCCTATGCCGGGTTCTTTATTGAATATGTGTTCCGTTCTCCGAACGCAAAATACATCGAGCCGGAGGATTTAGATACCATTTTGCGCAAGGAGCCGGAAAAATACAACTGGCTGATCATCGCCGACCATGACGATAAAATAGACGCTGTGCTGTCCGCGCACGGCCTTCCACTGAATCAGGTGCTGATTGTCCTGAACGAGCCGGAAGATGAGGAAAAACTGCTTACAGAAAATGACGAAGGGGCGCGGGGACAGGACGCGCCCAAGGAGGCTGCCTGATGGAGGAAACAAACTGTGCGATCGTACCAATCATCATCCCCTCGCTGGAGCCGGACGAGCGGCTGACGGCGCTGGTGCAAAAGCTGACCGAAGCGGGTTTATCCCCGGTCATCCTGCTGGATGACGGCAGCGGGGAGGCGTACCGCGAAAGGTTTGAGGTGTGCCGCGACCAATACGGCTGTATCCTTTTGCGCCACGCGGTCAACCTTGGCAAGGGGCGCGCATTGAAGGACGCGTTCAACTATTGCCTGAATACCTGGCCCAATTTAGCGGGCTGTGTCACGGCGGATTCGGACGGCCAGCATTCGCCGGATTGCATTCGGAATGTGCGCGACGCGCTGTTGAAAGAGCCGGATCACCTGATCCTGGGTGTGCGCGATTTCAACGCGCCGGGTGTGCCATCCAAAAACCGCATCGGCAACCAGATCACATGCCGGGTATGCAGCGCCGTCTGCGGCGTGAAGGTGTCCGATACACAGACGGGCCTGCGTGCCATCCCCGCCGCGTTTATGCGCGACCTGATGACGGTTGAAGGCGAACGCTTCGAGTTTGAAACGCGCATGCTGATAGAGGCAAAAGGGAAGTACCCGATTCGCGAGGTGCCCATCGAAACAATCTACGATTCCAAAGAAAACCACACGTCCCATTTCAACCCCCTGAGAGATTCTCTGCGGATATACCGTATCTTCGGCGCGGCGCTGCTGCGCTATATCGTCTCCTCGCTTGGCTCCGGCGTGATCGACGTGTTTTTGTTCTGGCTGATGTGCCGTCTGCTGCGCGGGAAACTGGCGTCATATGTGATAATCGCCACCGTCGTGGCGCGTGTGGCTTCGGCCTCGTGCAACTATGCGCTGAATTACAGCCTTGTGTTTCACAGCAAGGCGGGGAAGGCGAAATCGGCGGTGCGGTACTGTATCCTTGCCATCTGCCAGATGAGCTTGAGCGCGGTGATTGTGGCGCTGCTTGTATCTTGGCTGCCGGTACATATCTCCGAGCTGTGGGTAAAGCTGCCGGTGGATTTTGTACTTTTCTTTTTCAGCTATATGATCCAGCGGGAATTTGTGTATAAAAAGTAGGATTGAAAATGGCATAGGCCGCGCCCATTCGGGCGCGGCCTCATGTTTTTATAACTCTATGATTCGCAGATTTGTTATCAATGGCATAAAACGAACAAAAGTTTAATTTTATAAGTATAAAATTAAACTTGACATTTCAATATTGCTGCTGTATAATTAAAATAAAAGAGGAGGTTTGAAATTCTATGGACAGAAAAACTATATCCAAAATTGTCAAAGCCACCAGAGTATCCCCTGGTGAAATAATCCTTGTGCATTTCTGGGGAGAGGACACCGAGAAGGGAATCGCAAACAATTTTATGGCGGCTGTTGCGGAAATGGGCGCGACGCCCGTGCTATTGCAACAGTCCCGCTCGGTAAACCGTGATATTTTTCTTACAGCAAAAGAAAGCTGTTATGGGGAACAATATTTTGATTTGTTTACCAAATTTGACGCAGTGCTTGATGTTTTTGCGTATCGTCCTGTGATTCTTGGATATGAAATTGAGAAAGGCAAGTTTGAGCTTTACCGAAAATACATGGCTCAGCTCTTTTCAAAACTCATGGCCTGTAAACGTTTTACACAAATCAGGATACCCACTGCGGCGAACGCAGAGGAATCAGGTCTTGTCCCGCAGGACTACATTCGGCGTATGGAAAGCGCATACGACATTGATTATACCGCCGTTGATAAGGCTTGCAGGCAGGCCAAAAATCGCTTTGAGGGGGTCGGTAAAGTACTGCTTCGCACGGGGGAGGGACATGAGCTTTCTTTTGACCTGACTGGCAGAGCGTGGCACATTGACGCCGGGGATGGCGACCTTCCCTGCGGAGAAATCTACATTGCACCGGTCGAGGATAAAACGCAGGGGGCAGTTTATTTTGAAACGTTCTACTTTGACGGCGTGAAATATGAGCATGTCCTGTTACACATAAAAGATGGCCGGATGATCGCCAGCAGCCAGCCCGAAGTTACCGCCTTTTTCGAGAATCAGCCGCAGGAAAACAGTGTTGTCTGCGAGCTTGGCTTTGGCATGAACCCCAATGTGACAGATTTATGTGGTTATGCTGTTTTAGATGAAAAAATGTGCGGCACTTTCCACATTGCAGTCGGTGCAAACACGATGTTCGGCGGAACAAATGACGCACCGGATCATAGGGATTTTGTGGGGCATGGTACGATAGATTTATATAGGAGGGAAATGCCATGAATGCACAGCAACAGAATTTTGAATCGTATCTTGATGAACAGATTGCCGCCTGTAAACGGCGCAGTGCGCTGTTTGCTGCGGATGACCGCAGAGATGAGGGAAATCTTGAAAAAGTCCGGGCGAATATCTATGAAATTTTCAAAACGATTCTCTCTGCCTCGGAAAGGGCCTGCGGAACGGACAAATCAGCCCAAAGGCGTTTTTTCCTGCAAAAAGCGGAACAAATCCCGGCGGCCTGGGCGGCTTCTCACAAAAAGGCTGAGCAGCACGGGGATATTGAAAAAATGCACATTGAAAGCGTGAAACTGGATACCGTCCGGGAAATAAAGGACAGGTATATGCGGATTTGGGAGGGAATGATATGACTGAAGCAGAAGCAATCAGCCTGTTTAAGTGCCTGGCAGACAAGTCAAGGCTGCAAATATTAAAATCCATTTCTGTTGAGGATATGTATGTTGAGAGATTGGCGGAGCGATTGGGGCTTACAGCACCTACGATTTCTTTCCATCTGAAAAAGCTGTCGGATATTGGCGCTGTGACGGCATATAAAAATCAGTATTATATGATGTATTCCTTGAATAAAGAGATATTTCAGACAAGCATATTGGAGATACTGCAACAGGAATCGGACGAGGCACAAAAACAGGCGCAGAGGGACGCTGCATATCGGCAAAAGGTAATAGACGCGTTTTTTGAATATGGAAAATTAAAATCGATCCCTGCGCAAGTCAAAAAAGAACGAATTGTTTTGGAAGTTATTTCTGAAGCGTTTGAATTTGATAGGATATATTCAGAACGGGAAGTAAATATTCTTATTGCTGATTTCTACGATGATTTTTGTACCCTTCGGCGTGATATGGTTGACGAACGGCTCTTAGGCAGAAGCAGGGATGGTAAGGAATATTGGCGAATAAAAAACGATTGATAAAACCGGCACAGGCCGCGCCCATTCGAGCGCGGCCTTTGTTTTGCATGGCCTTATTCATCGCAGGTCTGGCAGTGGCAGCCGCACCCCGCGTTGACAAGGCAGTCCAGGAAGCTGTACAGACTGAAAAACACATAGCTCATCAGCGCATACAGCACGAACGTAAAGATCGGGTAAGTGATAGTGACACGCACCGCGAGAATGCCGATCAGGATACTGGGCAGCGAGAATGCCAGCAGGATGATGGCGGGAATTAACAGCCTTGTGCCTGTGGCGCAAATGCAGTCATTCAGCCGCCTGTCCTGCCGCAGCAGGCTGGAAGCGGTGATCGTTTGCAGCAGCAGCGCACCCCCGGCCAGCGCAGCGGCGAAAATATAGCCGGTGCGGTACAGGGTGGGGAAGAAGCGGATCAGCACCGCAAACAAAACGCCCACCAGCAGGCTGACAACGATCGAAGCGATGTCGTAACTCTTTTGATTGCTCATGGTCAAGCTCCTTTGGGAAAAACGGTTACATCGCCGCGCCCGCCGAATTGAAATCCATATAGTGCGCGGCGACCTTGACGATAAAGTGGCGGCGGCAGCCGCAGGCATCGCCCGCCGAGCCGACGCCTACGTCCTCAGGCAGGATAAAGCGCACAGTCTCTACTGGGATATCCGCACAGCAGTTGTGCCGGTGCGCGGCGACGGTGAACGTCTTGAGTCCGCGCGGGTACTCGTGCCCGTGTGAGTCTACCTCGTACAGGATCACACCCACAGCAACACGCTTGCCGGGGCACACGTTTTTGAGGCGCAGGGTAAGGTCGAGGATGCGCCCCTGCCCCTCAATGGAAGAATCGCTCAGGTGACAGTGCTTGTAATCCTCGCACTTTTCAAAGTAGATCTCGTCGCGCTCATGATGGTGCTTTTCGCGGTGTTCCTCACGGCATTCGCCGCAGGGTTCGCCGGCTGGCTCCGGCTGGGAGAACAGCGTCTCCGAAGCCGTGAGCGTTTCACGGAAAACCTCCTCAGTCGTGGGCTGTTCGGGCGCGGGGGAAATGGGGGACGGCTCTGCCGGGGCCTCCTGCATGCCGACGTCCTCGCCGCCGATGGAAATGGTTCCCAGGTCAATGGTCTGCATACTATGCCTCCTATGGGGCCATGAAAGGCCCGCTGTATTTGGCGCGGGGGTTTGTGCCCCGCGTGATCCGTCTGCACCATATGGCTGTGTGGACCTTGGTATTGATGTGCACAGGCCATTCTATGCGGCGTGGGCCGTTTCTGACAGTGCCAGCACGGGAAAGCCGGAAAAAGAATTTTCTACAACATGTAAAAAAGCCTTGACAAATGGAGATAGATAGGGTATTGTATTGATTAACGACAAATTGTAGAAAATAGAAGGAGGTGGCTGCCATATGAAGCTTTCCGGCGCGGAGTATGAAATTATGGATTGCGTATGGGATCTGCAGCGGGCCGTTACAAGCGCGGACATCCTGCGGGAACTGGGCGCGGCGCGCGGCTGGAAACAGCCCACAGTCCTCACGTTCCTTTCGCGCTTAGTGGAAAAGGGCCTGCTGGCGACAGAAAAGAATGGGAAGGTGCGCAGCTATACCGCAGCTGTGTCGCGGGAGGCGTATAAAAGCGCGGAGACACGGGTGTTCCTGGCGCGGCTGTACGACGGCAGCGTGCGGAACCTTGTCGCGTGCATGGCCGACGGCAACGGCATTTCGGATGAGGATCTGCGCGGCCTGCGCGCATGGCTGAAAGAGAGGGAGGGCGCATGAGGCTGATACGTTTTTTCTTTACGCTGCTGCTTCCCATGAGCGCTACAGGCGCGGCGGCGGTGCTGGCACTGGCGGCGACAAACGGCCTGCTGCACCGTTTGGGTAAAACGCGCTGGGGCCTGCGGGCGGTGATGGCGGCACTGTGCCTGTTCATCTTCCCGCTGACGGCGCTCCGTCTGCCGTCCCTGCCGCAGGCGGCTTCGCCGGAAGGGCCGGGAACAGTATACAGGGCAGAGCCGGAACAGCCCGCGGTATCCGCCGCGCCTGTCCAGGCAGCGCCTGCGAAAAATGTCAGGGTGTCGGAGGAGCGCGGCGTGTCTGTATTCGGCGGCGTTCTGCCGCGTATCCTGCCCGCCCTCTGGCTGGCGGGTGCGGCGGCAGTAATAGCGGGGACAGGCGTTTCTTATGGACGGTTCTGCTTGCGCTTGCGCCAGGAGAGCCGCCCCGCCGATGTCCCGCACCTGCAAAGCCGCTTTGCCCGCGCGAAGCAGGCAACCGGGCTGAAACGCTTTGTACATTTGTATCAGACGGACGCGCTGCATTCACCAATGGCCGTCGGGCTGCTGGCACCGGGGATCTACCTGCCTGTGAGGATGGGGGAGGGAGATATGGAAGCGCTCGACTGTGCGCTGTATCATGAGTGCATGCACCTGCGGCGCGGACATATTGCGTATAAACTGCTGGCGCAGGCGGTGTGCGCCGTACACTGGTTCAATCCGGCGGCGTGGCTGCTGCGCCGGATGGTGAACGAGGCATGCGAGTTCGACTGTGACCGCGCCGCCACGCGCGGCATGGACGGCGATAGCAGGCTTCGCTATTGCACTGCGCTTTTAGACGCCGCCGAGGGAGGCGGTGCGCTGGCGCTTGCCAGTGCGTTTGCTCGACCGGCGAAAACCCTGCGAAAACGAATGGAGGCTATTCTGATGCCGAAACAGAACAGAGCAAAACAGATCCTTTCCTTGACGATATGCGCGGCGCTCCTGCTGGGCATGGTGGGCCTGACTGCCTGCGCCGCCCAGGACGCGGCCAAAGACGCGAATACAGCGCTGGCAAACGCGCTTCCGCAAAGCAGCAGTACATCTGACCCGGCAAATGAGCCGCAAACGGATGACCCCGCGTCTCAGCCGGTATCGCCCGCGCAGCCGGACGGCAGTACGCCGGACAATGCGGCGGGCGAACCCGTACAGGCAGCGCCGGACGTACAGCCGGAATACGTCTGGCCCGTGAAAGGGTATACGATTCTTTCCAGGCAATTCTCCACCGTGAGCGAGGTCCAGGATTTTTCCGTACACAGCGGCATAGATATTCCCGCGCCCGAAGGGACGGATATTGTGGCCGTGTGGGACGGGGTTGTGGAAGAAGTAACATATGATTTTACGCTGGGGAACACGGTGCAGGTCTATCATGAAAATGGAATATATTCCCGCTATGCGCATTGCCAGGATATTGTTGTCCAGGAGGGCGACAGTGTAAAAGCGGGGCAGGTGGTCGCGCATGTTGGCAATACGGGCAACTCCACAGGAAATCATTGTCATTTGGAAATGGAGCAGGATGGGTATTATGTTGACCCAGGCCTGTTTTTGGGGATGGAAAATCCGTCCAGCATAAAACTTTCTGTCCTGCAAATGCCGACGGCCCAGGATGAAACAGGCTATGTATGGCCGGTACCGGTGTTTAAGTATATAACGACCCGCTTTACCGACGGCGCGCACCGGGGGATAGATATTGCCGCGCAGAGGGGGGCAGATATCGTGGCAATCCGTGATGGGATAGTGGCAGAAAGCAATATGAACCCGGCTTATGGGAATTGTGTGCTACTTGACCACGGGGACGGCTTCCACTCGCTGTATGCCCATTGTGAAGATTTGGTGGTAGAGGCGGGGGATACCGTCAAGGCGGGGCAGGTGATTGCACATATAGGTTCTACGGGCGTTGCATCGGGCACCCATTGCCATTTGGAAATCCAGCAAAATGAAACCCCAGTCGACCCGGCATCCTTCTTTGACATAGAGCAGATTATGTCCACAGTCACTTTTCTGCCCGGTATGGGATGCAGCAACCCGTACTGCACGGATGCCTCGCATCATCACGACTGCCCGGCGGACTGCACCGATTACAGCCATCATCACACCTGTCCGCTGGACTGCACAGACACTTCCCACCATCACGCGGGCGTGGCTGCCGCAAACTTTATAGCCGGCATGGGATGCAGCGACCCATACTGCACGGACGCCTCACACCATCACGACTGCCCGGCGAACTGCACCGATTACAGCCACCATCATACCTGCCCGCTGAACTGTACAGATGCTTCCCATCATCATGGGTGGACGATATCAACGGCGGGTGGCGGACATCACAGCGAATCCGGGCACCATGGGCGCGGGCATCATTGAGAAGGCTGCCGCTGAAGGGAGTATATGGAAGTGAAAAGGAATAAAACGAAAATGGAAGTACGCGCCGCTCATCTGCTGCGGATAGCTCTTGTGTTTCTGTTGCTTGTTTCCCTGTGCGTGCCCGCCTATGCCGAGACCCCGGCGGAGAAATTAGAGCGCCTGAAACAGGAGCAGAAGGGCATTGAGGCCGGCATCGGCGGCGCGGAAAAGGATAGGAAAGAAGCCCAGCAGACAAAGCAGTATTACGCAGCGCTCGCAAATAACCTGAAAGCGCAGATAGAGGCGCTCCACGAGGATATCGCGGCGCAGAGGCAGAGCATAGAACAGAAAAACACGGAGGTCGCCGCCAAAGCGGCCAGCGTGGAGGCGCAGAAGGAACTGTTTGAACAGCGTATGCGCGGCATGTATGAGATGAGCCGCCGTTCCAGCCTTGCGCTCCTTCTGGGCGTGGAGGACATTACCCAGGCGCAGCGCTTTACAGAAAATTTGCAGCGCGTCGCCGAGAGTGATACCGCGCTGGTGGAGACGCTGCGGGTGGAGGAGGCGGCGCTGGAAACGCAGCGCGCCGAGCTGGAAAATCAGTTGGAAGCCCTGAACGCGCGCGAACAGGAATTGCAGGACACCGCCGCCGCATATTCCCTGGCGATGCAGAACGCAGACGCCGCAATCAGTGCGGCTGAGGCGGACCTTGCCGCGTCGGAGGCGGCGCTTGCCGAAAACCAGCAGGCGATCGAGCAGGCGGAACGGGAATGGCAGGAATGGGTGCGCGCCGAGCAGGTGGAGTTCTCGTTCGGCGGCGTGTTCGACTGGCCGCTGCCCGGATATACTTATGTCAGCTCTGGTTTTAAGGATGTGCGCGACGTTTGGAACAACGGCAATCTTGATACACACCGGGGCACAGATATCCCCGCCCCGGCGGGCACGAAGATCTACGCCGCCGCCGAGGGCGTCGTCAGCACGACGGCACACCCATCCTATGGTACCGCTGTAAAGATCAACCACGGCGATGGCGTGGTGACGGTCTACGGCCATATGTCGGCGCGGGCGGTGAACGACGGCGAGTATGTTGCCAAAGGCCAGTTGATCGGCTATGTGGGCAGCACGGGCAATTCGCGAGGGAACCATCTTCATTTTGAGGTGGATGTCAACGGGCAGGCCGTCAGCCCCTGGCCGTACTTGAAAGGGGAGCAGTGATATTTCGTTTGTTTCCCCGCCCGAAGGGTGGGGAAACAACGCCGATTACACCGCCTGTGCGTTCGTGGCGCAGGCGGCGCTTCCATGTTGAAACAAGATGGGTTTCCAAAGGGGCCGCGCCCCTTTGGCGGAGTCCAGAGGCAGCGCCTCTGGGCAGGTTTGGGCGGCAGCCCAACAGTTGACAAATCCTCCTCGTTTCCGCTATACTTTTTTCAGTATCCCCGGATGGGGCTGGAAAAGAGGAGAAAAGCATGTTGGATGAACTGAAACGAAAATCGCTGAAAAGCCGTATCCCGTTGTGCGTGGTTCTGCTGGCGGCCGCCGCTGTGATGCTGTTTATCACCGATTTCGGCGCGCTCAAGGCGGTGCAGGGCGCAAGGGATCTGGACACGCTGCCCCTGGATACGCTGGAGGGGCGGTATGTGGAGACGGAGATCTATTTTATCTATGAATGGTACGCAGGCACACAGAGCGTCGATAACGCCACGAACAAGGCTACCATCACTGAAAAAGAATATATCATCCCCGTGGGGGAGGATGAATTTATGGGCGCGCTGGTGCAGCAGGGCATGCTGGATCAGGCGGAAAAATTGATGGAGGCGTCTCAGAAGGTGCTGATGGGCGAGAGCCGGGAGATCGGCGAGGGCTTTATGGCAAAGGGCACCGTCTGCAAAATGGATAAAGAATCGCTGGAATATTACCATGAGGTCATGGGGTATGAGGAGCTTTCCTCAGAGGATCAGCAGCGGTGCCTGCCGCTCGTGCTGAAAATCGACTATTTAGGCCGCACGCCGCAATGGCTGACGTGGGGGCTGACAGCCGCTGCCGCGCTCTGTATCTGCGGTACGCTCTGGATGATCGTTGCCTCGCTGACGGGCTGGTATCAGCGGGACATCCAGGCGTTCTGCCGCAAAAGCGCGTTCCCGGATGCTCTTATGGAACAGTTGGATTCCTTCTATCATGATACCCGGCCTGTCCACGGTCTGCGTATGGGGCAGTGGATCCTGTTTGCTCAGGGCGGGAAAGATATCCTTGTGGACAGCGGCGACATCCTCTGGGCCTATGAGCGCACGGTGCGGCATACCACCAACGGCATCCCTTCCGGCACGAGCTTTGGCATTGTACTGCGCACGCGCAACCCCAAAAAGCAGTATGAGGTCGCGATGAAAAACGAAAACGCGGCGCGTGAGACACTGGGGGCTTTGCACAGCGCCTATCCCCGGATGGTGATAGGCTATTCTCCCGATTGGGAGAGACTCTATAACGCCGACCGGGATATGTTCATGCGCCTGACGGAGCCGGAGTAGGGAACGGCCAATGTGAAGCATCTTTACTGTGCCCCCCGGCCCGCAGGGCTGGGGCTTTTTTGTATCAGTGCTGTATCCGCGGCATATCCGGCTTGTACCGCCTTTTCCCACGCTGGAATTTTTTGTATCCTTTTTGCATAAACAGGCGGCTTTTTCCCTAAAATTTACCGAAAAACATCAAAGAACTATTTTCATGGCGTACATTCTGTGCTATAATGCTGTAATTGGGAACCAAGGAACAAAAAAGGGAGAATTGTCTGCATGGTAATTTTTACTTCGATTTGCGCAAACTATTTGCATAAGGCGCGTGTGCTGGGCCGCTCTGTCAAACAGAACATCCCGGACGCGACCTTTGTTGTGTGTATGACAGAGCGGGAAAAAACGCCTGCGATGGAATATGAGGCGTTCGACAGCGTTGTGCTTTCCAAAGATATGTGGGAGGGCAACTTCGAGCAGTTCATTTTCCAGCATGCCATTGTTGAGGCGTCTACAGCGGTGAAGGGGCGTTTTTTCCAGTATCTCTATAAAGCGTATCCCAATGAGGACCAGTTCGTCTACCTCGACCCCGACTGCCGCGTGTACGGCGATTTTACCGAACTGCGTGAGCTGCTGCGGGAACATCCCATTGTAGTCTGTCCGCATGTGCTGGAACCGGGCAACATCGACATGGAGATTTCCAGCATGGCGCACGGCGTATACAACTTAGGCTTCCTGGGCGTCAACAGAACGGAGGAAGCGCGCAAAATGATCGACTGGTGGGCCGCCCGTCTGGATAACTACTGCTATGACGATATCCCGAACGGCATTTTTACTGACCAGAAATGGATCGATCTGGCTCCATGCTTTTTCGACACCTATATCTGCAAGCATCACGGCTATGACTTCGCCACCTGGCGCATGAAGGACAGCGGGCTGGAGCGCCGGAAGGACGGGTGGTATTTGCAGGGCGAACCGCTGCGCTTTGTGCATTTTTCCGGCTACGGCGCGTTGATGGAACAGTGTATGAGGAACTGGCTGCCGGAGGGCGAGAAGGAATACCATACGCTCTACGCCGAATACTGCGCCGAACACGAGGCGGCGAACGCCGACGGGGTATCCAAAACGCCGTGGACCTATGACCGCTACCTTAGCGGCGAGACGATCCGCACGGATATCCGCACAGCCTACCGCAAAACAAACGAGGTGCGGTGGGCGTACCCGGACCCGTTTACCTACAGCAATATGTTTTTCAACCTGCGCCTGAACGTCTATCCCATCAGCTTTTCCGATAAGCTGCATATCTGGTCGGACGGCTGCCGCCGCGCGCTGGCGGCGGAGGGCTTCGGGGGCATGGTGCGGAAAATCTGCGCCCGTTTAAAGGCAAAGCTGTTCCATTAAAGGACACGGGAAGCAGCAGATTCTGCTGTTTCTCCCCGCCAGAGACGGGGAGGAACAGAGAGATTGATTTCTGTCTGTTTCCCCCGCCGGAGGCGGGGAGAAACAGGAAAAATGGATTTTCCGTGCATGGAGGAGAGGGGCCGCATGAGCAAAAATGCCGCCGTAGAGGCGATAGAGGCGTCCGGCCTGTTCGACGCCGCGTTTTACAAAAAACATTATGGCGTGGCACAGGACGGCCTCGCGCACTATCTGGCTCAGGGCTGGCGCGAGGGGGTGGACCCAGGGCCGGAATTTTCGACGGACCGTTACCTGAAAGATTACCCGGATGTGGCCGCCGCGGGCATCTGCCCCTTGGAACATTATGTCGTCTATGGGAAAGGGAACCGCACCGCGCCAAGTATGTTGAGCTGGGCGTCGCCGTTCTGGCGCTGGAAGCACCGCAAGCTGTTCTGGTGCCCCGCCTGCGGCCATGAGGTGCGCGCGTTTGAGCCTTTGCCGGAGATGTACCGCGACGTACAGCAAAAGCACGGGGGAAAACCGGCGCGCGCGGAGATGTGCAGCACGGACAATTATTCCTGCCCCCTCTGCTACGCGCCGGACCGCGACCGGCTGACAGTCGAATATCTGGCCCGCTGCACAAAGCCGGATATGCAGGGCGTGTGCCTGCATATCGCGCCCTCAGACGCTATCCGCCGCTGGCTGGCGGTGGAGCGACCGGGGATCCGGCAGGAGACGGTGGATTTATATATGGAAAATGTGGACAGGCATTGGGACATCACAGCCATGCCGGAGGCGGAGGATGAAAGCTATGACCTGTTCATCTGCCTGCATGTGTTAGAGCATGTGCGGGATGACTGTGCCGCCATGCGGGAACTTTTCAGAGTGCTGAAGCGCGGCGCGTGGGGGATTTTGATCGTGCCCATCGACCTGAACGCGGCGGATATCGACGAAGCCTGGGGCCTTTCCGCCGAGGAGAATATGCGGCGCTTCGGCCAGGAGGACCATGTGCGCAGCTACAGCCGCGACGGGTATATGGCGCGTCTGCGCAAGGCGGGCTTTGCGGTGACGCGGGCCGGGAAGGAATGGTTTGGCGCGCAGACGTTCCACAAGTTGGGCATGCAGGATACAGCGGCTGTGTATGCCGTGCGCAAAGCATAATAGACGCAGATTTCAGTGCTTTCCCGATGGGTGGGAAAGGCCAGAGAAAAGCAGGGGGATAGACGATGGCAAAGGTAAGCATACTGCTGACAAGCTATAACCACGCGCAGTTTTTGCGCCAAAGCATCGAGAGCATCTTGTCGCAGAGCTTTGAAGATTTTGAACTGTTCATTGTAGACGACGGCTCTATAGATGAGAGCGCCGAGATCATCCAAAGTTTTGACGACACGCGCATCCACACCGTTTTCCATAAGCAGAACCAGGCGGGACCGCACTGGCTACGGGACATCAAGCCGAAAATGACGGGCGAGTATTTCGCCATGGCGCATTGCGACGACATGTGGCTGCCTGGAAAATTGGAAAAACAAGTGGCGTATCTGGACGCGCACCCGGCGTGTGGCGCGTGCTTTACAGATGTGCGCGTCATTGATGAGAACGGTAAGCCTTATACGCAGGAGGACGGCTTTTATTTCAATATTTTCTCACAGGAAAACCGCTCGCGCTTTGAATGGCTGCGCCGCTTTTTCTATGAGGGTAACTGCCTGTGCCATCCCAGCCTGCTGATCCGGCTGAAATGTTATGATGAATACGGCATGGGGGATGAATCCATGTTCTCCCTGCCGGACTATAACCAGTGGGTGCGTTTGACGCTGCACACCGATTTGTATATATACCCGGAAAAGCTCTGCTGCTTCCGCGTGCGCAAGCACGCGGGCAATACGAGCGGCGATAAGCCGGATGGGCATATCCGCTCGGCATTTGAAATGTTCCGCCTGTTGAGCAGCTATCTGGAGCTGCGGGACAAGCCGGAAGATTTCCTGCGTGTGTTCCCCTCCGCACAGCAGTATGTACGGGAGGGCCGTTTGTGCGTGGAATATGCCTATGCGCGCATCCTTTTGGATGAGAGCGACAAGCCGGTATACAACCTGCTGGGCCTGCTGATTCTGCAAAGTCTGTTGGACGACGCGCAGACCTGCGCGCTGCTGGAACGCGATTACGGGTATACCAAAAAGCGCTTCGCGGCGGAGAGCGGGGGCCGCGACGTGTTCCACACCATGGGCGGGGAACATTTTCTGAAAAGCTCGCTTTATTGGGATACCGGGGCGGGCTACACCAAAGAAAATTATATCGCCCGGAACAGCTATTCCGGCTTTACCGGGCGCTTTGAGGTGATGTTCGCTTTCCCGGAAGGGCTGCGCAGCGTATGCAAGCTGCGTTTTGACCCAGATGAAGATTCTTTCCGCTTGTTTGATGATGTGGTTCTGCACATTGACGGGGAGGATTTTGTACCCAAAGCGCAGGGGGACGCACAGGCGCGCAAAGACGGCATCCTGTTCTACACGGCGGACCCGCAGTTTCAAATCGTATTTAACAGCCCGCGCGATATCCGCACCGTCTATATCACAGGCGCTACCCGTGAGATGTCCTGCGCGGAAATGGAGCGCGAGATGGCGGGACGCCTGCGCGAGGCCAAACGGGATAGTGCCCAGTCCAGCCAGCTTTTCTGGGATACCGGCGACGGGTTCAGCGCCGAACAGTGTATAAACAGGCAGTGCCTGATCGACGAAGGCGGGCGGTTTGACCTTTCCTTTGCGTTCCCGGAGCATCTGACAGGCGTGGAGAAGCTGCGCATCGACCCGGACGAGGGCGTGTTCCGGGAGTACAGCAGCTTTTCCGTGGAAGTGGATGGGCACACTTATACGCCTACCATCTATGGCCTGGCCAAGGAACAGGGGGACAGCGTGCAGTTTTACACCGCTGACCCGCAGATGATTGTCTCCTTCCATACGAAAATGGAGATCGCCTCGGTGCGCATCAGCGGCGAGACACGTCGGCTGACGGCGGAAGAAGTGGAGCGGCACGCCCAAGCGCGCATCCAGGCGGCGGAGGAGCGGGCGGAAAGCACCGTGAAAGAAATGGCGGAGAACCTTGCCAGCGCGCGCAAAGAGCAGTTAGAAGACCGCAAGGCACATTTGGAGGACCTTGCGGCGCAGAGGGAACAGGCGGCGAAAGAACAGCAGGCGCTTCAGCACACAATAGAGACATACCAGGGCGAGATAGGGGCCATACGTGATTATCTGAAAGGGCACCGGTTCAAATCGTCGCTGAAAGCGCTTTTCGGAAAGTTGTGGACAGAGTAAGGCCGGGGAGGGGACGCGATGGAACTTGTCAGTGTGATCATGCCCTGCTATAACGATGGGGCTTATCTGAAAGAGGCGCTCGACTCCCTGCGCGCGCAGACCTGGGTGAATTGGGAGCTGATTTTGATTGATGACGGCTCCGACCAGCCGGAAACACAGGAGGCTGTGCGGAAAATAGGGCAGTACCCCTATGTGCATGTGCTGCATACGAACCATGTTGGCCCGGCGGGTGCGCGGAACGCGGGTATCCGTGCGGCGCGGGGAGAATATATCCTGCCGCTCGACGCCGACGACACCATTGACCCCATCTATATGGAATGGGCGGCGGGGGTGCTGTCGGAACAGCCGCGCGTGGGTATCGTATATTGCAAAGCGGATTTCTTCGGCGAGCGCACCGGGCCGTGGGACCTGCCGGAATATACGCTGCGCGGCATGTTGCAGGACAACATTATCTTTGTCACCGCCATGTTCCGTAAAAGGGACTGGGAGGCCGTGGGCGGCTTCAACCTGAATATGCAGGACGGCATGGAGGATTACGATTTCTGGCTCTCCCTCCTCGACCACGACAGGATGGTCGTTCAACTGCCCGCCGTGCTGTTCCATTACCGCATCAAGCCCGTGAGCCGTACCACCAGGTTCCAGAAAAGCACTGCGCAGATCAAGGAAACCTATCACACCATTTACCAGAACCACCGCACGCTCTATGAGAAATACCGGGAGGCATACGACCTCTCCATGCGCGACACCATGATCGACCTGATTGAGCGACGGGGCGCATTGGAGGGCGAGGCGGGCCGATTAAATGAGGAATCCGCACGGCTGGGCGCGGAGGCGGCGCGGCTGAACGGCGCGTTGCAGCAGCAGTTACAGCTCAACAGCGTGCCCATCTGGAAACGGGTGGTGAACAAATACCTGTTCCATAACCGGCGCAGTATTTGAGAATATGGCAAACGCAGTAAGTCCTGTTATTCCTCCCCGCCGGAGGCGGGGAGGCGCAGGCAAAATTGATTCTCCATATGGTAAAATATACCCTTTGCATTGTGGGGAAAAATCGTGTATACTGAAACCCGACAGGGTTTTCCCGGAAACGACAGATTCAAGAAAGGATTGCAGCAAGATGAAGTGGAAAAAATGGATCGCCCTGGCGCTCACGCTTTGTACGCTGAGCAGCGCGCCCGCCTTTGCGCAGGACTCCGAGGGGGGCTGGCAGAAGGTAGGGGACAAGCTGGTATATTACACAGCAGGGGGCGCGCGGCTGAGCAACTGCTGGATCGGCGCGGGCGAATGGAAGTATTATGTTGGGGCCGATGGCCGTGCGCTGGAGGGCTTACAGGAGGTAGAGGGAAAGACCTATTACTTCAAAGCCTTTCCATGGTGCAATGTACAGTACGGCTGGCAGACAATCGATGGCGGCCTGTACTACTTCGGCGAGGACGGCGCGATGATATGCAATCGCTGGATCGGCGGGGGCGAATGGAAGTATTACATCGGGGCCGATGGCCGCGCACTGGAGGGCCTGCACACAGTGGAAGGCCATACATATTACTTCCGGGAGTTCCCCTGGTGCAATATGCAGTACGGCACCCAGAACGTCGGCGGGCAGACGCTCACCTTTGACCTTGTCACAGGGGAATTGGCGTCCGATTTGAATACTGACCCAAAAGTGCAGCTGACCGTGACGATGGGCGGCCAGCTTGTTACAGGTGCGTCAAGGGATATCCTGGCCCGTGTCGTGATGGCCGAGGCGGGCGGCTTCCAGCAGATCGAGGTATTGAAAGCACAGGCGGTGGCTACCTATACATGGATCCTGTACCAGCGGGATCATGGCGACCCCGCGCCCAGTGTACCGGCCCCTTTGAGCAGCCCCACGGCGCTTGTGTATCAGGCGGTCGATGCGGTGCTTGGCGAAACCGTTACCTATGCGGGCAAGCCAATCTTAGCGCAGTATACGGCGTCGACGGGCAAGGGCATGACAAACAGCTCGCAGGACGCGGGTTGGGGTTATCTGCCGTATTTGCAGCCTGTGGCCAGCCCCTATGATGAGCGCTCGGAAGGGATGCTCGGCGGGCGCTACACAGTGCAAAAGACCGTTACAAAACAGCAGATGATGAACGCGCTCAACGCCATCTACGACAATGACCCGGAGAACCCGGAACCCATTGATTTCTCATCTGACCCCGCGGGCTGGATCAGCTATGACACGAACGCGAAGGGCTGTGCCGGTGTGCTGCATATCGACATCCGCCGCCTGGGGGCGGGGGAGAGCCGGATGTATAACCCGCGCGCAAATTATTTCAAGGAAAATTCCGGCCTCGGCATCCGTTCGGCGGATTATGTGATCCAGTACAACGGGGACGAGACCTGGACCATCACGACCTACGGCTTCGGCCACGGCGTGGGTCTTAGCCAGTGGGGCGCGTATTTCTACGCAACCATCGAGAACATGAGTTACCGGCAGATACTGGCGCATTACTACCCCGGTACACAGATTCAATAAAAGGGTAGCGGGGATATTTTCGTATGTTCTCCCGCCCGGAGGGCGGGAGAACATGAAAACACTTCCAATACAAAAGAAAAATGAGGTTTCCTGTATGAAGAAAATCAGATTTTTTGCCGCACTTTTCCTAACGATCTGCCTCTTGGGGAGCGCGACCGCTTTCGCCGAGGGGACAGAGGGTTGGCAGACAGTCGAAAACGGTTTTTACTATCAGTACGCGGATGGCACTACGGCAAAAAACACCTGGATCGGCGCGGGCGAGTGGCGCTACTATGTGGACGCGACAGGCCGCGCGCTCGAAGGCCTTCAGGATGTAAATGGGCAGACCTATTATTTCAAGCCCTACCCCTGGTGCAATGTGCAGTATGAATGGCAGACGATCAACGGCGGTTTCTATTACTTCGGCGACGACGGCGTTTTGCGGAAAAGCTGCTGGATTGGCGGCGGCGAGTGGAAATACTATGTGGACGAGACGGGCCGCGCGCTCGAAGGGCTGCGGACGGTCGATGGAAAAACTTACTATTTCAAGCCGTACCCCTGGTGCAATGTCCAGTACGGCAAGCAGATTGTGGATGGGCAAGAGCTGACCTTTGACGAGACGGGCGCGCTTGTCTCAGGAAGTACGCCAAGCGTCCCAGATACGTCAATCAAGCCGGAGCCGTCACCCGCGCCCCTGCCGGAGCTGTTTGACTTTTGGCGCGACGAGAACGGCGGGCTGTACTACTACGAAAAAGGTGCGCTGGTGCGGAACAGTTGGATCGGCACGGGCGAATGGCGGTATTATGTCGACCACAATGGCCGCGCCGTAGAGGGTTTCCAGCGCATCAACAACGAGACCTATTACTTCAAACCCTACCCCATGTGCAATATGCAGTATGACTGGCAGTCGATCAACGGCGCACTTTACTATTTCGGTACGGACGGAAAGCTGGCCCGCAGCAGTTGGATCGGTTTCGGCGATTGGAAATACTATGTGGACGGCACGGGCCGCGCTGTAGAGGGGTTGCAGACGATCCAGGGAAAAACCTATTATTTCAAGGAGTTCCCCTGGTGCAACGTACAATATGGGCAGCAGGTTGTCAATGGCACGACAATGAATTTTGACACAACCACAGGCGCGCGGATCGAGCCGGGCAGCAATAATAAGCCGTCCACCTCCACCCCGACGCCGCCCGTCAATACGGGTTTCCTGGAACACGGCATCGACGTTTCTGAATATCAGGGCGTCATTGACTGGAATCAGGTGGCGCAGTCCGGTGTGGATTATGCCATTATCCGCGCAATCTCCTTCCGAGGCGGCACGATGCACATTGATCCCTATTTTGTCCAGAATGTCTATGGCGCGCGCCAGGCGGGCTTGAAAATCGGCGCTTACCATTACACCTACGCGATCGACGAAGGGGAGGTCGTGGAGGAGATCACCATGCTGACCGAGGCACTGGCTATGGTGGAGGCGAACGGTGTGCGGTTCGATTATCCCATCTATGTGGATATTGAGAGCAATACATACACCAACTCGCTCACCACGCAGCGCCGGACGGACCTGATGATCTACGCGCAGACGCTCCTGCGCCAGAAGGGCTATTATGGCGCGCTGTATACCTTTACCAACTATGCAAAAAACCAACTGGATATGGCGCGGCTCCAAGATTATGATTTGTGGATAGCGGATTATAACAGCCGCCCCGGCTATACGGGCCTGTATAACGCATGGCAGTATACTTCCCGCGGGCAGGTGCCGGGTATTGCCGGGAACGTGGACCGCAACTACTGCTATAAGGATTACGCGACCCTTATCCGCAACGGCGGCTATAACCACTATTGATCGGATCTGTTTTTGGGCGTTCGGCATCTGCCGAACGCCCTTTTTGTATATAATCCGACAAATTTTGACGAAAAATGAAACTTTTTGGCGTTTTGAAACGTATAATAAATAGTGTCGAAGAAAATGCTGACAATAAGGGTATGTACAAACAATTTGGGAGGGATTGCGGAATGCGCAGATTTGCAAAAATGTTTGTGGCGCTGTTGTGTGCCGCCGTGCTGTTTACCGCGTGCGGCAAGGAAAAGAAAGAAAGCCCCTTCGCGGCTTTGGAGGATCCCACAACATCTTCATCTTCCTCATCCGCTGCACAGGGAGGACATCCTTTTGCCAGCACCTCTACGCCGTCTTCAGATGCCGCGGGCACTGGGAGCCAGCCGCCCGATTTATCCTCCGCAAGCTCCGGCGCTGTCAGCACGCCGCCCCAGGACAGCGGGGCAGCGTCCAGCAGCCAGAGTACACTGCCCGCTTCTTCCTCGGATTCACAGCAAACGCCGCCCGCACAGAATGGCCCCCATGCCGCGACGGTGCGGGCCGACGGCGGTCTGCGCCTGCGTGCCGCGGCAGGGGAGAATGGGGAAAAGCTACTGATTATCCCGGACGGCACGCAGATTGAATGCACCGGCTGGCAAGATGGCTGGGCGAAAACGACTTATGAGAACCAAACCGGATATGTTTCCGCCAAATACTTACTGTTCTACGGTACTGTGCGCGCCGACGGCGGCCTGCGCCTGCGCAAGGGCCCCGGCGAGAACCATGAGAAGCTGCTTACCATCCCGGACGGCACACAGTTGGCCTGCCTGGAACAGAAGGACGGGTGGATCAAGACAAGTTATGAAAACCAGACAGGCTATGTATCGCAGGAGTATGTGCGTATAGCGGCGACTGTCACCGCTGGTCCCGGCCTCAATCTGCGCGATGCTCCCAATGAGACAGGCACAAAGCTGCTTACAATCCCCAACGGTGCGCAGGTGCAGTGCTGCGGCAACCCGGAGGACGGTTGGGTCAGAGTGCGCTATAATGGCTATAACGGGTATGTGTCTGCCGAGTATCTTTCCTTTGCGTGATGGGCTGCGGTTATAATAAGATACAGAAAAGGGCGAATGGGAAGCGTTTGCGTTTTACTCGCCCTTTTTCCGATATATTCTATTAGGACAGAAAATACTTTCTTGAAAAATTCCCCGCTGTTTCCCGCAACCAAAGATGAAAAAGGGGAAGTAGATAAGTGAAAGGGGCTGACATAGCGCATAGGAGGTGAGGGAATGGACGACAGCCAGATCATAGATTTATACTGGGCAAGGGACGAGGGCGCAATTACAGAAACTGCGTCAAAGTATGGAAAATACTGCTATACGATTGCCCACAATATCCTCGGCGATAAAGAGGACGCAGAAGAAAGCGTCAACGATATATATTTGGGCGCATGGAACGCAATGCCGCCCCACCGCCCAGCTATCCTGCGTTCTTTTCTTGGCAAGCTTGCCCGGCGCGTATCCCTGAAAAAATGGCGGGACGCCCATCGGGACAAACGGGGCGGCGGCGAAGTATCCCTTGCTCTTGATGAGCTTTCGGAGTGTGTGCCGTCAAATGTTACAGTGGCGGATGAGGTTATGGCGGCAGAGCTGTCCAAAACGCTCAATCGGTTTATTGCCGGTTTGCCAGTTACGGAAAGGCGGGTTTTTCTTTGCCGTTACTGGTATATGGACACGATCGGGCAAGTCAGCAGGGAGTTTGGCTTTAGCGTGAGCAAAGTAAAATCTATGCTGTACAGGACAAGGATCAAGCTGCTTTCCTATCTGAAAAAGGAGGGGATGGCATGAACGCAGGCAATATACTTGACGCATTGGAAATGGTTGATGATAAATATATTATAGAGGCAAAAGAGAAAAGTTTTATAAAGGCAAACCGGAAGGTTTGGGGCATGAAACGTATGCTGGCACTTGCCGCGATTCTGGCCGCGTTGATTACCTTTTGTGGATTTGCTGCCTACCAATCCGGTCTGTTTGATTCATGGCTGCAAAAGCCGTCCGCCGACCCAGTGCAAACCGTTCAAAGCGCGATCGAGGGGCAAGCCGCAAAAGAATATACGCTTTGTGTGCGTATTGATGAAATCAAAACAGATAAAGAGGAGACGGCGCGTATTGTGGATAGATACGCCGGAAGCGAGCTTGCGGCGGAAAGAGGATGGACAGACGAGTATCTTGCAAAACATTTTGTGGTTGTATGGGCAAAATACTATGTGGAGTACGACCATACAAAAACTTTTCTGGACGACGGCTATACAGAACAGTATTTTTACCTGACACAGGATACGGATACCGGGGAATGGGCAATCGTTGAAAATACTTCGCCGAATACAGGCGCGGCGTCCAACGCCGCATGATGTCAACCCATCCGTGAAAATTATGGCTTTATTTTTTCTAAAAAAGCAACCAGTTCATTCCATTCATGAAAGGAGTAAAAAATGGAACTGCGAATGTCAAGTATCCCGATAATGTTCGACTATCTATCAAAGCTGAATACAGGAACCGCAAGTGCAGCTTTATTGAAAAGCATTTTTGATCATGAGGACTACCAGTTTGAATTGAGAAGGTATGGCATACCCTCTGTGAAACCTCTTATAGATTACTTTTCGCACTTGAATGATGCGGAGACAAAGGGAATCCCCGATTTAAGCAGCGAACGGAAAAGCGCATTGAGAGATAAACACCATTTGTGGTTAGACTGTATGGCCCATTTAGATACATATTACAGCCGGTATGAAAACGTAAAACAGATACTTTGTGAGGAAAATATTTTAAATCTACAGCAAAAACTTTCCGACGCATTCCCAAACGGTGTTGCCATCAATGACGCGGGGATAGTATCAACGTTAAGTTTTGGACCTTCTTTCGGTTATGTGTATGAAAATGCCCTGCATTTAGAT
>CANCXY010000018.1 GCA_947381875.1 uncultured Clostridia bacterium
CAAAGGGCGCCGCCCTTTGGAATCCTGCCGGGCGCTGCCCGGACCTGCCAGAGGCCCTGCCTCTGGACTCCGCCGGGCTGCCGCCCGGACCTGCGCAGAGGCGCTGCCTCTGCACTCCGCCAAAGGGACGCAGTCCCTTTGGAAACCCATCACCTGCACAGTTGTATGTGGGTGCGCCGCCAACCGCTTTCGCTGCCGCGGCGTGTTTGGAATATAAGCCAACTCCCCCGCTGGAAAGGCGGGGGAGTTTCCTGTGAAAGAGAGGGGACAGCATGGAAGAATTGACACTGGCAATCGAAACCATGAAACAGCGCCTTACAGATATCCTCGCCCCCTGCATGCCAACTGTTTACCTGTACGGCTCCATCCCGCTCCATGATTTCCGGCTGGGCTGGAGTGATATTGATATCCTTGTCCTGACCGAAAAGCCGATTTCTGAAGGACAGGCACAAACCCTCGTGACCTTGCGTCAGGCCATGCTGACAGAAGAACCGCACAACCCATACTATCGCTCTTTTGAAGGCGGCATGCTGACTTTGAAAGCGTTCCTGTGCGGCGAAAAAGACAGGGTCGTGTATTGGGGCACAAGCGGAGAAAGGATCACAGATACATATGCTTTAGACGCCTTTTGCATGTGCGAGCTTCTCGACAGCGGCGTTTTGCTTTCCGGGGACGACATAAGGGATACCCTGCCCCGCCCTTCTTTTGAAGCGCTGAAAACAAACGTACAAAAGCACTATGAAGCAATACGAAAATACGCCCAAAAGACAGAGCGGAATTTCTATTCTTTCGGGTGGCTGCTGGATATTTCACGGTGTATTTATACGCTCCGTACAGGAAAAATCATTGCCAAAACAGCGGCGGGCGAATGGGCGCTGAAAGAAAACCTTTGCCCCTGCGCCGGCGCGCTTGCCGAAGCGGTAAAGATCCGCAAAGAGCCAATGAAATACAGGGAAGATAAAACGGTTTTCGATTACGCCGAAACGCTCGGCAGTACCGTACAAAGGTACGCGGATATCTTGCAGCAGGAGCTGAACAGAAGGAGGCCAACTGTATGACCGGGTACAATATAGGGAAATGTGGCTTTTGCTGCACATGCTGTCCCACCTATATAAAAGATGGCTGCAAAGGCTGTATGGAAGAACACGGGCCGGGCGATTGCTATACGCGCGACTGCGTACTGAAACAGGGCATCCCCTGCTGCGGCGCATGCCGCCAATTCCCATGCCAGACAATCCTGACACAGCCCCATACTACCGTTTTAGATAAGGATTGGCTGCGATGGAAAAAAGAAAGCAGTACAAACCGATAGGTTGATTCTCCTGCCCTGCTGTGCTATACTTTTTAAGGACAGGCAGAAAAATTTGAATTTGGGGGAATCTGTTATGAGCAGCAAAGAAGCAAAGGGTATGGCATTCCTGTTATTTGGGATTCTTTTATGCGTAAGCGGCGCAGAGATAAACGATACCCTTTTGCGCAGTGTCGCTGACTTTCCGTTTTCTTTGTTCGGTCTCATCATTGGAACGGTTGGCCTTGTAATGGTTTTCGTGAAGGATACAGATAAAAAAGCCAAATAACGCCTGATATATCGGGAAATCCTGATGTGCCGCCCGGTTACGGGAAATATAGAAATGCAGCAGAGAAGGGGAAGCGCAATGGCAGACTATGAGAAAATGCAGCTTTTCGAGGATCAGCCGATCCGTACCGCCTGGGATGAGGAACAGGAGGAATGGTATTTTTCCGTTGTGGATGTGGTAGGCGTACTAACAGGGCAGGATACGCCCCGTGGTGCAAGCAATTACTGGGCAAAATTGAAACAACGGTTAAAAGAAGAAGGTGCGGATCAACTGCTGACAAATTGTCAGCAGTTGAAGTTAAAAGCCACGGACGGTAAACGCCGCCTCACCGATGTCGCCACCACGGAACAGCTCCTGCGTATCATCCAGTCTGTCCCTTCGCCCAGAGCCGAACCACTGAAAATGTGGCTGGCGCAGGTGGGGCGGGAACGTATCGACGAAACACTCGACCCGGAACAGATCGCCGAGCGCCTAGTCGCCACCTACGAGCGCCAGGGCTATACCCGCGAGTGGATCAACCAGCGCTTGCAGGCCATCTCCGCCCGCAAGGAGCTGACCGACGAATGGAAAGACAGGGGCGTTACACAGCACAGCGAATATGCCATTCTGACTGACGAGATCACCCGCGCATGGAGCGGCATGAGTACCCGGCAGTACAAGAATCTGAAAGGGCTGAAAAAGGAGAGCCTGAGGGATAATATGAGTACCGCGGAACTTGTTTTGAATATGCTGGCTGAAATATCAACAAAGGAAATCTCGCAGACAGAAAAGCCGGAGGGCTTTACCGAAAACCGCGAAGTCGCGCAGCGCGGCGGGCGGATTGCCGGAAATGCCCGAAGGGAGCTGGAACAGCAGACGGGGCGGCCTGTCATTACCCGCAAAACCGCCGCGCAGCTCAACCATGCCGTTACCGCCATGCTGGAAAACTCCGTCAAAGAGGCCGAAGGAAGCGCGGCAATTCCTGAAAACAAAAACGAATAAAACACACAGAAACGCCCCCGGCGGGAATCCTTCTCCCGCCGGGGGCGTTTTCAAACCGGGGACTTTACAGCGCAGGACAAGCGGGTTGCCCCCACCGTATTTTCTTTCAGCACAAAAGGCTATCTATGGTACGGTACTGTTTCCCCTGTATCTTCTTGCTGAATCAAAACCCCAGCGTCATTAAAGGTATAACGGAACACTTCACAGCTCCCGCCAATCGTGAAAGAGCTGGTGGCCGGGGAATAAAACGTATTCACCACGCTTTCTACATTCCACACAAGCTCCCCGGCTTCATTGACAGTCAGCTCCCCGCCCAGTGAGCCTTTGACAGAATAGAACGTCTCCGGGACGCCGCCATCGGGGCCGCACAGGAGCAGCACCGCGGTATAGTTGTCCCGCACAAGGGGCGTCAGCTCCTCGCTGGAAATTTCCAGGTCCGGTTTGGCAAACACATAATTTAAGATATTCGCGATCTCGTGTCGTCCGCCCTCATCTGTCTGTTTGGGCACCGCATAGGCCGACAGGTATACCCGGCCCTCAAACTCCGTCATATCCGTCAGGTAATAATCGCAATCCTTCCCCTCGTAGGTGAACTGGTCGGTGAGGTTTCCATCCCGGTCGAGTTTCGCCAGCCGGGCAGTCTCGCCGTCCATCCGATGCCCCAACTGCACCAGATAGCCGTCCCCCAGCCGGGCGGCATTCCAAATGCCCCGGCTGCCTATCTCTGTTTTGCAAAAGCTCAGCTCGCTGCCGTCTATATCATACTGGCTCAGGCAAAGGTAGCGATAGTCCCCCCGGCTGATAACCGCCCAGGTGCCGTCCCCGTTATCTAATACGGCGGCAATATACTCCTTCTGAAAACCGTGATTCAGCCGCTGCTGCCACAGGATATCCCCTGTCCCATCCACCCGCGCTGCCCAAGCATAGGAGGACTGTTCGCTGGACCAGGTGGGGGTATGACCCCACGCCGCTGTCCCGGCAGAGGTGAACACGCTGTCCTCTACATGGAAATCCGTGAATACTGCCTCCCAAAGCAGCTCGCCGTCCTGATAGCATTCCAAGACGCTCTGATCAAACACATGAAAGCCCAACGTCTCGTCCATCTTCTCCTGATACCGGCTGCGGTAGCTTATCCCGGCCGCCGGTTGGGCGTCCATCCAGACGTTTCTGTTCCACAACGCCGCCAGCTCCTCCGGGGTTGGCTCCCGCTGGGAAATCTCCAGCCCCGATACCGCTCGTCCAATCACCTCCGCCGTTTTGGCATAGGCAAAGCGCTGGGTGGTGATATCCCGATAGACCGCTTTCACATCCGACCGGCTCAACCCCTCCATAGACAAGCCGTTGTCCTCAAAAAAAGATACAGCAGCGCTGTATTCCCGCACCTCCGCCGCAAAGGCAGCGCCCGCCAGGCTTACCGCCAGTGCCATACAGGCAGCGAATACGCCCCATTTTTGAAAAAGCCGTATGGCCCGGCGGGGCGCGGGGGCTTCGCTGCGTTCCAAAATATCCTCATCTATCCCGTCAAACGCCCGAAACAGATCGTTTTTGTTCATAGGTATCCCCCCTTCAAAAGATGGCCTTTCAGCTTCCCGCGTGCCCGGCTCAGGATAACCCTCACATGGTTTTCTGTCAGGCCGTACCTCTTTGCGATAACCGATACAGGCTCCGCAAAGAAATACCGGCGCACCAGCACATTTCCCTCCCGTTCCGGTAGCGCCCGCACGAAGCTCTGAATGGATCCCCGCAGTTCTTTGACCTCATACATAGCCGCTGTGTCCGCGCCGCCGAGGCATTCCTCCAGCTCGTCCAGGACAAGGGCAATCTCGCCGCCGCCCCGCTTCTCCGCCTTCCGCGCATGGTAGCGGTCAAAGGAGATGTTTCGGGTGATTTTCGCCAAAAACATCCGAAGCACAAGGGGCTTTTGCGGCGGTATTGCATTCCAGGCGTGGAGGTAGGTGTCATTGACGCACTCTTGGGAATCTTCGGTGTTGTGCAGGATGTTTTCAGCAACCGCAAAACAGTACGCGCCGTACTTGCTGGCGGTCTCGGCAATAGCATCCGCATTTTTTTGCCAGTACAGGTCTATGATTTGGTTGTCCTCCAACACAATACCTCCCCTCCGTGGTTCATGGAAATCCATTTCCTGCCATTTTGCGCGACGAGAAGCGGTCGTTCCTGTTGTTCCTTCCCGCCTCCGGCGGCAAGGGACAGTCAAAAATGGATTTCCCCTTCCGCTTCTTGAAAACCCTTCACCCTAAAAGACGGAAAACACGCGAAAACCTTACAAGGTTTCTCAAAAAATTTCCTTTTAGGGATGCCCTGAAAAAATGACGGTGGGGAATTCTCCCCGCCGTCACTAAAATGAATGTGTATTTTGCCTGTAACCCTGCCGCTGGCCTGTTGCGCACAGACATCAGTTTTTGCAATTTTGCGCGGTGGAAAAAATAAATCCTGCTGTTCCTCTCCACCGAAGACGGGGAGGAACGGCAAAATGGATCCCCCCGCCCTTCACGGCTTTGTCGCAATCCGATAGCTCATCGGCGGCACAACGACCTCGCGGCCAAACATAACCACATGCGCCTCCTGCTCGCTGCGGTTGATGCAGATCGAGGCAACCGAGACATCGGTACGCCGCGCGTAGCACAGCACCCCGCCTTCTGCGGAGGAAATGAACAGCGACCCATCCACAAACGCCGCACAGCGCTTGCGGAGCTGCGCCAGCTCCTGAAGCACAGGCCGCACACGCCCTTCCCCGCTGTTCCAGTCAAAATAGGCGCGGTTGAACGGGTCCTTATACCCCTGCATCGCGATTTCATCCCCGTAGTAAACGCTGGGGATGCCCGGCAGCGTGAAGATCATCACATACGCGAGGATCAAAAGCTGGATGCCGCGCTCGTACTGCTCATGCGTCAGGAAATGCTCGCTCTGCCAGTAGCGGTCGCGCCCCTCGCAGCTATCGCCCGCCAGCGCCGTAATAGCGCGCACGGTATCATGCGTGGACATGAAGTTCATCAGCACATGCAGCGCCGGGGCGGGATAGTTTTCACAGATCTGCATAATCGCGCCCGCCGCATCGCGCGCATCGCCCCCGCGCATGAAATTCAGCACGGCCTCTTTGAAAGGATAGTTCATCACTGCGTCCAGCCCTTTGCCCAGCAGATAGGTGCGGCGCTTGCCATAGCTCCATTTGGTGGTGGCGTCCTCCCACACCTCGCCCAGCAAAAACTTCTCCGGGCCGTTGCGCTTGACGGCGCGCCGGATCTCCTCGATAAAGCCGTCCGGCAGCTCGTCCGCCACATCCAGACGGAAGCCAGCCGCGCCCAAACCCAGCCAGTAGTCAATCACCCCGCCCTCGCCGCAGATGAAATCGCGGTAGGAGCGGTCGCTCTCGTTCACCTCCGGCAGCGTCTCAAAGCCCCACCAGCAGCGGTAGCCGCTCTGGAAATGGGGCGAAAAATCATACCAGCTCCGATAGGGGCTGTCCGGGCTTTGCCACGCGCCCACCGAGGGATAGCGCCCTTTCTTATTGAAATAGACGGAATCCGAGCCGGTATGGCTGAACACGCCGTCGAGGATGATGTCAATGCCCACTTCCTTCGCGGCCTTGCACAGCGCGGCGAAATCTTCATTGGTGCCCAGCACGGGGTCGACTTTGCGGTAATCGGCGGTATTGTAGCGGTGGTTCGCGTGCGCCTCAAAGATAGGGTTCAGGTAAACGCACGTCACGCCCATTTCCACCAGGTACGGCAGCTTTTCGCGGATGCCGTTCAGGTCTCCGCCGAAATAGTCCAGGTTCAAATACCCCTCGTGCTGTTCGTTCGGCCAGAAATAGGGGCGGTGCCATTTCTCGTCACGGTAAACGCGGTCGGGGAAAAAGAGCGTCTCATGCGGCTTGCTCTCATAGAAGCGGTCAGGGAAGATCTGGTACAGCACGCCCCCGCGCAGGTGCCGGGGCGTCTCGAAATTGCGGTCATATACGGTGAGCTGCCAGCAAGGCCCGTCGCCGGTGGATACATAGGCTTCGCCTAACTTCCCGGCATAGAGCTTGCGGTAATCGGTATAGAGGTCGAAATAATAGAAATACAGGCCCACTTCGGTGAGGGGGAACGAAAAGGAAAACACATCCACGCCGTTGCGCCCGGAACCGCGTTTGCGCATAGGGATCATGGCGGGGGGCTGTTCCCCGTGGCGTATGATGAGATACGGCGTTTTGCAGCCAAATTCGACTGGTACGGTGATGGTAAAGGACACATGCTCCCCCGCGCGCAGCGCCCCGAACGGCGTCTTGTACGCCGTATCCTGACTGTTGTAAATCGTCGCAGACATAATTTGTCACACCCTTATTTATTGTTATCCCCCGCCTCCGGCGGGGGATAACATAATGGGATTCCAAAGGGGGCAAGCCCCCTTTGGCGGAGTCCAGAGGCGGAGCCTCTGGGCAGGTTCGGGCGGCAGCCCGATTATTTCACGGGTTCGACGTGCCAGATATCGCGCGCGTAGTCGTAGACGGAGCGGTCGGCGGAGAAGATGCCGGCGTTGGCGATGTTCATGAGGCTCATGCGGTTCCAGGTGGGGCGGTCGAGGTACAGGCGGCTCACGTCGGCCTGGGCGCGGCGGTAGTCGACGAAATCGGCCATGACCATATAGGGGTCGCTGGTGCGCAGGTTGTTCACTACCTCGTGGAAGCTCTCGCCGTCCCAGCCGCGCTCCAAGAACGCTAAGGCGTCTACGGCCTCCGGGCAGCTCTGGATGAACATGGTGGGGTGGTAGCCGAAGCGTTTCAGGTCCTCTACCTCGCGCGTGCGCATGCCGAAAATGACCTCGTTCTCGATCCCGGCGGCCTCGGCAATCTCGACGTTCGCTCCGTCCAGCGTGCCCAGTGTGATGGCGCCGTTCAGCATGAATTTCATGTTGCTTGTGCCGGAAGCCTCGGTGCCCGCGAGGCTGATCTGCTCGCTCACCTCGCTGGCGGGCATCAGGAATTCGCTGGTCGTGACGCTGTAGTCCTCCATATAGATGATGCGCAGCTTTTCACGCACAACGGGGTCGGCATCGATCAGCGCGCCCAGTTTGCAGATCAGGCGGATGATCTGTTTTGCCATATAGTAGCCCGGCGCGGCCTTTGCGCCGAAGATATAGGTCTTGGGCACAATATCGGCGTTGGGATTGTTCTTGATATACAAATACTGCGCGGCGATGTTCAGCGCGTTCAGGTGCTGGCGCTTGTACTCGTGCAGGCGTTTCACCTGTACGTCGAAGATGGAGTCCGGGTCGATCTTCTCGCCCGTCACACGGGTGACGTGGCTGGCGAAGCTCTCCTTGTTGGCGTGCTTCACCTTTTCCAGCGCCTCCAGCACGCCCGCGTCGTCTTTGAAAGCTTCCAGCTTCTTCAGTGCATCGGCGTCCCGCTTGAACTCAGGGCCGATGGTGTCGGTGAGCAGCTTTGTCAGGCCGGGGTTCGAGGCCAGCAGCCAGCGGCGGTAGGCGATGCCGTTCGTCACGTTCGTGAACTTCTTCGGCGTGAACAGGAAGTAGTCGTGGAACACGCTCTGTTTGATGATCTCGCTGTGCAGCTTGGACACACCGTTGATGGAATGGCACACATAGCAGCAGATATTCGCCATGCGGACCTGGCCGTCGCCCAGGATTGCCATATAATCGATCTTGCCCTTGTCGCCGGGGAAACGCTGTTCCAGCTCCTCGCGGCAGCGGCGGTTCAGCTCCACGCAGATCTGGTAGATGCGCGGCAGCGTCTTTTTGAAGATGTCCTCGTTCCATTTTTCCAGCGCTTCGCTCATGACGGTGTGGTTGGTATAGGCAAAGGTGCGCTGGGTGATATCGAACGCCTTTTCCCACGAGAAGCCGCATTCATCCAGCAGGATGCGCATCAGTTCGGGGATGGCAAGCGTCGGGTGTGTATCGTTGATGTGGATGGCCACTTTATCGGGCAGGTTTTCCAGCGCGCCGTACTGGGAGAGGTGGTTCTTGACAATGTCGCCCACACTGGCGGCGGAGAGGAAATACTGCTGACGGAGCCGGAGGATCTTGCCCTCCACATGGTTGTCGTTGGGGTACAGCACCTTGCTGATCAGCTCGGCGTTGGCGCTCTTGGCGATGGCGCTGTTGTACTGGCCCGCATTGAAGCTGTCCATATCAAAGCTGGGGGCCTGCGCTTTCCACAGGCGCAGCTTGGAAACGCCGTTGGAATCATAGCCCGCCACATACAGGTCGCTGGGCACGGCGACGACGGTGGAGTAGCCCTTGTGTTCCACATGGTGGTACTGGCCGTCCCAGGTCTCGTCGATATAGCCGTCGAAGTGGATGTCGATGGCCTGGTCGGGGTGGCTCTTGAGCCAGACGCCGCCGCCGGGCAGCCAGTTGTCGGCGCGCTCCTGCTGCCAGCCGTCCAGAATACGCTGTTTGAAGATGCCGAACTCATAGAGGATGGAGTACCCCATGCCGGGGATGTCGTCAGTGGCCATGCCGTCGAGGTAGCACGCCGCCAGACGGCCCAGGCCGCCGTTGCCAAGCCCCGCGTCCGGCTCATGCTCATAGATGCGGTCCAGCCGGATCTGGTGGTCTTTCAGGACCTCCTCGGCCACCTCGTTCAGCTCCAAGTTGAACAGGTTCATGCGGAGGCTGCGCCCCATCAGGAATTCCATGCACAGGTAGTATACCTGCTTGCCATTGCACCCATACGTCCGCGCCATGAAGCGTTTGCGCTTCGCGCTGAGCTGCGCGCGCACGATGAGTGCCAGCACGCGGTAGATTTGCTCGTCGGTGGCGGAATTGAGGTCAATGGCAAATTCGCTGAACAGCTTATCCGTCAGCATTTTCTCAAATTCTTGTTTGGAATACTTCGTGTTCAAATCCAATCGGCTCCTTTTGTCGAAAGTGCGGGCCAACGCGCCCGGAGGGTCCTGTGTTCTATTATAGCGGTTTTTCGCGCCCAATTCAACCCTTGCCGCAGATTTTCCGCCGCCAACGGGCGCCGCCCTTTGGAATCCTGCCAGCGTCCCGCTGGACCGGCCAAAGGCTCCGCCTTTGGAATCCGCCAGCGTCCCGCTGGATCGGCCAAAGGCTCTGCCTTTGGAATCCGCCAGCGTCCCGCTGGATCGGCCAAAGGCTCTGCCTTTGGAATCCGCCACCCTTTGAAAAGGGTGGACGGAAACTTTATATGCGCCCAAACATGCGTTTGGGCGCGGGAGATACTTTTTTATAGCAATGTACCGGTGCGCTTCTGTTGAACCCAAATTTCCCTCCCCACCCTTCCCTTTTCCCCAAAACTATGGTATGATGGAAAGAAAACCGCCGGGCCGCGCCCACAGGGCGCATGCCCCGGAAAGGGGGAAACCCATGAAGAAACAATGGATCGCTCTCGGTGCGCCAGCGGCGCTGGCCGGGGTCCTGCTGCTCCGCGCGGCGCGGTTCAAAGCGCCCAGGGCCGCACACCGCGCGCCCGCGCCTGTCGAGGTGGACACGGACAAGGCCGTCGACCACTTGGCCCAGCTCGTGCGCATCCCCACCGTCTCCAACGCCGACCCCGAACAGTTCGACGAGGACGTTTTCCAATCCCTGCGCGACACCCTGCGGGCGCTGTATCCCCGCGTCCACGAGACGTGCGCGCCTGTGCGCATTGGGCACACAGGGCTGCTGTTCCACTGGCCCGGCAAAAGCGCCGACGGCCCCACCGTCCTGATGGCGCACTATGATGTCGTGGCCGTGAACGAATCGGGCTGGCAGCACCCGCCCTTCTGCGGCGAGGTATTCGACGGCGAGCTGTGGGGGCGCGGCACCATTGACACGAAAATCACGCTGATGGGCACGTTAGAGGCCGCCGAAACGCTGCTGTCGGAGGGCTTTGTGCCCGCGCACGACATCTACTTCGCCTTCGCGGGCGACGAGGAGGTGGCAGGCCCCGGCGCGCCCGGTATCGTGGCATACCTGCGGGAACAGGGCATCCGCCCGGCGATGGTGCTGGACGAGGGCGGGGCCGTCGTGGACGGCGTGTTCCCAGGCGTCACAAAGCCCATTGCCGTAGTGGGCATTGGCGAAAAGGGCATCATGAACGTGGAACTGACGGCGCGCGGCGCGGGCGGGCACGCAAGCACGCCGGTGCGCCCGTCGGCGGTGGGGCGCATGTGCCGGGCCGTTGTGCGGTGCGAAAAGCGCCCGTTCCCCGCACGGCTCACACCGCCGGTGCGCGAGCTGTTCACGCGCGTTGGCCCCTACGCGCCGTTCGGTCTGCGGGTGGTATTCGCGAACCTGTGGCTGTTTGAGCCTCTGCTGACAGCTCTGAGCGAAAAATTAGGCGGCGAGCTGAACGCGATGATGCGCACGACGACGGCCTTTACGATGGCGCGCGGCGCGGCGCAAATCAACGTACTGCCGGGCGAGGCGACGGCGGGGGTCAACCTGCGCCTGATCAACGCCGACACCGAGGCCAGCGTGGTGGAACACCTGCGCGGGGCCATCGGCGACGAGGGCGTGGAGGTAAAGCCGATCTATGTCCAGGAGGCCAGCCCCTACGCGTCCACCGAGGGCGAACACTGGGAAAAGATCGCGGCGGCGGTCAGCGACACCTGGCCGGAGAGCATCGTCTCGCCCTACCTGATGTTAGCCTGTTCCGACAGCCGCCATTTCAGCGCCATCTGCCAGGACGTGTACAAATTCAGCGCCATGAGCCTGACAAAAGAGCAGCGCGGCCTGATCCACAACGACAACGAGCGCATCCCGGTCGCGCAGATCCCCAAAACCGTAGAATTTTTCCTGCGCCTGGAACGGACGCTGTAACGTCCGAAAACGAATTCTGCCGTTTCTCCCCGCCTGAGGCGGGGAGAAACAACGGGATATCCCCTTCCGCCCCGCGGGCAGGAGGCATATCCCGCTCCCCAAAAACAGGGCGCGCAAAAACAACGTTTTTGCGCATGATGGAATTCCAAAGGGGGCTTGCCCCCTTTGGCGGAGTCCAGAGGCAGCGCCTCTGGCAGGTCCGGGCAGCGCCCGGCGGGAGTCCAGAGGCAGCGCCTCTGGCAGGTCCGGGCAGCGCCCGGCGGGAGTCCAGAGGGCGGCGCCCTCTGGGCAGGTTTGGGCGGCAGCCCAACAGAAAGGAGAGATGTTCCCATGAACGAGACATTTGTAAAGCAGTACGCGGAATTTGCGGTAAAGGTGGGCGTGAACCCGCAGAGGGGGCAGACGCTGATTATCCGCGCGCCGATCGAGGGCGCGTTCTTTGCGCGGGCGTGCGCGGAGGCGGCGTATGAAATGGGCGTGCGGGAGGTCGTTGTGCATTACAACGACGAAAAACTCTCGCGCATCCAGATGGAACACACCGCCGTGGAAGTTCTGGAAGATGTGAAGCCGTGGATCGAGCGCAGCTTTTTAGACTATATCGAGGGCGAGGGGGGCGCGTGCATGCTCTCCATCATCGCGCGCGACCCGGAAATCTATAAAGGGCTGGACATGGAGAAGATCGACCGCGCCAGCCAGGCGCAGCGCAGGGCGTCGCAGAACTGGCGCGACTACACCATGACGAGCCGTATCCAGTGGAGCATTGCGGCCATCCCCAGCCCGTCGTGGGCGAAAAAAGTGTTCCCGGAACTGCCCGAAGGGGAGGCCGTGGAAAAGCTGTGGGATACCATCTTCGACGTGTGCCGCGTGAAGGATGGGGACGTTGTGGGCGCGTGGCGGGCGCATATCGCCAAAATGACGGCCTGGCGCGACCGCATGAACGAACTCAAATTGCAAAGCATCCACCTGACGAGTGCCAACGGCACCGACCTCACCATCGGGCTGGCCGAGGACCATATCTGGGAGGGCGCGCAGGAGAAAACGCCCGAAGGGTATACCTTTATCGCCAATATCCCCACCGAGGAGGTGTTTACCGCGCCGCACCGGCTGCACGTCGACGGCGTTGTAAAGGCGACGAAGCCCTATGTGTATAACGGCAGCCTCATCAAGGATTTTTCCGTCACGTTCAAGGACGGCAAAGTGGTAGATTACAGCGCCGGGGAGGGCGAAAACCTGCTGGGCCAGCTTTTGGATACCGACGAGGGCGCGCGGCATATCGGCGAGATTGCGCTGGTGCCCGCGTCCAGCCCCATCAACCGCAGCGGCGTGCTGTTCTATAACACCCTGTTCGACGAAAACGCCGCGTGCCATATCGCGTTCGGCAAGGGATATCCCGGCACCGTGAAGGGCGGCGCGGCCATGACAGTACCCGAACTGTTGGAAAAAGGCGTGAACGACAGCCTTGTGCATGAGGATATTATGGTGGGCGCGCCGGATATGACAATCACGGGCCTTACGCAGGCGGGCGAAACTGTGCTGATTTTTGAAAACGGCGAATGGGCGTTCTGAGGCCCGCCGAGCATTCTTTATGCGCCCCCGCCCGCAGGGGAGTACAAAAACGGGGAGTGTCCCATGCGGGGTGTTTTCGTGTATTTCCCCGCCCGCAGGGCGGGGAAATACACAGCAATCGCTCCGCGACGTGAACACTCCCCAAAAACGCCCCGCTTTGCCCCTGCGGGGAACGATACAAAAAAGGAGCTTTTTATGGACGGCTGTATGATCTGTGACCGTATCCGCCTGATTAAAGAGGGCAAAAACCCCTATTTTGTCCGCGAACTGAACACCGGGTATGTGGTGATCGGCGACCACCAGCGCATACCGGGCTATTCGCTGTTCCTGTGCAAGGAGTGCAAACAGGACCTGCATCTGCTGGACCCCGCGTTCCGGGATGAATTCCTGCACGAAATGGCCGTCGTGGCCGAGGCCGTCAACAACGCGTTCCACGCGGAAAAGATGAACTATGAGCTTTTGGGCGTGGGGCGCGGCCTGCATATGCACTGGCACCTGTACCCGCGCCGCGCGGGCGACACGCCAAAGCGCGGCCCCGTCCATCAATTAGGCGGCGAGCTGTTCGAGGACCGTTTCCTGCCCAGTGAGGAAGAATTGACAGAGCTGAAACAAAAACTGAACGCGGAGCTTGACAGGCTGCTGGCCTGACCGCCGGGCTGCCACGCGGGGACAGCCCGCAAAAGATGACGGCGAGCGCGCCGCCCGGAGCGCCGAGGGGGAGGTTTATTATGTCCCCTTGGATATGACGTACCAGGAGTGGGAAAAGGCGTTTGTGGAGAGCGGGGAGAAAAAGGCTTGCCCGTGGCGGGTACAGATGATATAGTAAAAGAGCAGATGATATCACCACCGATGAGGTGATTATTACGGATGAGCAGATTCAGCATATCAAAGACAGGCATCCAGGGGACTACGAAAGATTCTTCGGCTTTTTCGATGAAATTATTTCTGACCCCGATTACATTATTGAAGCACGCAAACCTAATACTGCTATTTTGCTTAAAGAAGTTCAAATTGCCAATGAATTTTTCAAATTGGTTTTGCGCCTTGTGGTTCCAACGGATAATCCGAATTACAAAAGTTCAATCATCACATTCATGAAGATTGACAAGAAAACTTTAGAGCGTTTGATCCGCAACAAAAAAGTCCTTTACAAACGGAAATGCGTTTGCTATAATAGGTATAGGAGAAGATGGGCTTTGAGGTGGAGGATTTCATATGGTCCACACGCCGATGGTACAGACAAGGGGAAACCCTGAGAGACGCAGGAGAAGCATACGCCTGCCAAAGTCCATCCTAATCAGAGGGAACAGGTGAAAGCCTGTCCCCTTTTCTTGTGAAAGCACCTCGCCGCCCGGCAGGTGCTTTTTTGTACCCCCAAGATGACAAAGCGTTTCGGACCACAAGAGGCTTGACAAGGCCAGGGACAACGCAAAGGATTGCGCCCGGCGTGTGAAAATGCCGGGCTGACCGCCTGTCGCTGCGACAGTGCCAGATACAATATACCACAGTTCGACCGGTTTTGGAACATCCTTACAGAGGAAAAACACCCGCCAGAGAATTTTTATAGACGCATAAAATCACATCTACAGTAGACTTTTTTGCACCGGTGTGGTACAATGGGGATGGTAAGATTTGCATTAAGGTTTTTCGCGCAGCTCGGAAAGGGGGCGCTGGTATGCAGACAATCAAAGATATTGTGGCAAAAGAGATGGTCCGTATCGCGATTATCATGGCCGTGATCCTGCTGATCCTCTTTTCCGGCATTCAGATGGTGAATATCCAGCGTGACAGCCAGCGCGACGCAGTGTTGGCTGTGAAGCAGGTGGAACAGATCTTAGAGGAAAACGCCCAGGAAATGGAACTGGTGCAGGCGCAGTACCGCACCACCTGCCTGAACAATGCCCGCACCGCCGCCTATATCCTGCAATATAACCCCGCCGCCGTCCATGACTCCGCGGAGCTGACAAAGATTGCCGCGAGCCTCGAAGTGGATGAGATCCATGTCTTCGATAAAACCGGCACCATCGTGGCCGGTACCAACCCCGAATATTTCGGCCTCTCCTTCGACTCCGGCGAGCAGATCAGCTATTTCAAGCCCCTTTTGAACGACCCCTCCCTGGAACTGGTACAGGAGATCACCCCCAACACCGCCGACGGCCGCCAGGTGCAGTATTCCGCGCTCTGGAGCGAGGACCGGCAGTTTATCCTGCAAATCGGCATGTACCCCGTCAATGTGCAGCGCGTCACCGACCGCAGCGAGCTTTCCCATATCTTTTCCCTGCTGCGCGCGGGTGTCGGCTACAGCCTCTATGCCATCGACGCCGAAACCGGCAATGTCGTCGGCTCTACCCATATTGAAAACGAGCCGCGCCATTTCTCCGCCATCGGCCTGCGCGAGGATCAGCTCACCTCCCCCAACGCGTTCTATGCCACCCTGGACGGCTCCTTCTCCTATTGCTTTGCCAAAAAGCTGAACGACAGCTACATTGTATGGGCCGCCCCCGTCTTCCTCTCCCTGCGCTCCCTGCTCATCAATGACCTGCTTTTAGCCGTCGGCCTGGCCCTCATCGCCATCATCCTGGTATACAGCGTGATGCGTGCCACCAGCCGCGCCGTGATCGCCCCCGCGCAGCGCGTCAACGGGAAACTGCGCGCCATCCAGGAGGGCGACCTCTCCACCAAGGTGGACGTATACGACAGCGTGGAGTTTATGGAGCTGAGCGAGCATGTCAACAATATGGTACACAGCCTCAGCCAGTCCAACGAAAAGCTGGAAATGAGCGCGCAGATCGAGCGCCAGAAAGAGGAACTGGAGCGCCAGCATACCCGCCTGGAGGCCGCCGTCGCCCGTGCGGAGGAGGCCAGCCGCGCGAAATCGGAATTCCTGTTCAATATGTCGCACGATATCCGCACCCCGATGAACGCCATCATCGGTTTTACGCACCTTGCCCTCGAAAGCGAAGACCCCGCCGCCAAACAGGAGTATTTGCAGAATATCGACACTTCCTCCAAACAGCTCCTCGATCTTGTCAACAACGTGCTGGAGCTTTCGCGTATCCAGAACAAAAAGGTTATTATTGAGGAGCAGCTTGTCGACCTGGGCGAGGTACTGGATAAACTGCGCACGCTGTTCATGGCCGATATGCAGAACCGCCGCCTTGAATACACCGTAACGCGCACGTTTGAACACGCGTACTTATTTATAGATGTGACGCATTTCACGCAGATCATACTGAATATTGTGGGCAACGCCATCAAGTACACGCCCGACGGCGGCTCCATCCATATTACCGTGCGCGAGCTGCCGTGCGAAACGCCGGATACCTGTATCGTTGAGACCGCCATCGCGGACAGCGGCATCGGCATGTCGGAGGAGTTTCTGGAACACGCGTTTGAATCGTTCGCGCGGGAGCGCACCTCCACCATCAGCGGCGTGCAGGGCACCGGGCTTGGCCTGTCTATCGTGAAAGATTTGGTGGATATGATGAAGGGCGAAGTCGTCATCGAGAGCAGGCAGGGCCAGGGCACCACCGTGACGGTCCGCCTGCCGCACCGCATCGGCAAGGCCCCGGACGCCCATGCCCCGGAGGCCGCCGCGCGCGCGTTCGACCCCGCCATTTTCCATGGCATCCATATCCTCATGGCGGAGGATATCGACATCAACGCCATGATCGCCATCAAGCTGCTGGTGGGCAAGGGCTGCCAGGTGGACCGCGCCCGTGACGGCGTGGAGTGCGTGGATAAGCTCCTGAAAGCGGAGGCCGGGTACTATGACCTGGTGCTGATGGATATCCAGATGCCGAATATGAACGGCTACCAGGCCACCCAGACCATCCGCGCGTTCGACGACCGCGATAAAGCGGGCATCCCCATCCTGGCGCTCACGGCAAACTCCTTCCAGGAGGACCGCGACAAAGCCGCCGAAGTAGGCATGAACGGCCATATCGCCAAGCCGCTGGACCCGGCGAAGCTGTTTGCCGCCATGGCGGAGGTGCTGACGGTGCGCGGCGGGGAGAAATAATACTTATTTTTATAGCGCCCCCGCCCTTTGGGCGGGGGCATTATGTAAAAATATCACTGGGGCGCGGGCAGCGCCCTTAAAATCTTTTGCATAGTTTTCCCTTCCCTTACAGATACTAACAGGGACAAGCGGGCGTGCCCAAGGCAAAGAGCTTCCCCTGTGCTTCCCCACCCACAGGGCTGCGGGGACTCCTTGTATATCTCCCGCCCGAAGGGCGGGGATTGCAAAGAAAAGCTCTGCGGCCTGGGCACTCCCGGACGAACGCGGGCATGGCCCGGCGTTTCTGTGGGCCGCGGGGTTGCGCGGCCCTGAAAAGGGAGGCAAAACAAATGAAAGCAACCGGCATTGTACGCCGCATCGACGACCTGGGGCGTGTGGTAATCCCCAAAGAGATCCGCCGCACGCAGCTCATCCGCGTAGGCGACCCGCTGGAGATCTATGTTTCCGGGGCGGGCGAAGTGATCTTCAAAAAATACAGCCCCATCGGGGAATTGTCGGACGTGGCGTCGCGCTACGCTGAAGTGCTGTCCCGCACGACGGGGGCGGCGGTGGCCGTCACAGACCGCGACCATGTAGTGGCGGCGGCAGGCTCGGCCAAGGATACCGTGGACAAGCCCCTCACGTCCGCCTACACGCGCGCGGTAGAGCGCAGGCGTCTGTATACGGCGGACGGCGCGGATACCGCCCTGCCGCTGTGCGAGGGCACGCGTACCTCAGCCTCAGCCATCATGCCTATTTTGAGCAGCGGCGATCTGATTGGCAGCGTTGCCCTCACCGGCGGCAAACCCGATTCGGAGAATGTCACGCTTGTGAAAGTGGCCGCCGCATTTTTGGGGCGGCAGTTGGAGGAATAGCGCTTATAGCGCGGCAGCGCCCGGAAAACCCTTAGAAGGGTTTTCCGGGCGCTGATTTTTGGGAGGGAACGGGGGCGGCACATACCACCTGAAGCGCATATTGGGCGGCTTTCCCCTGTACCTTTCCTGTACCGTTTCACGGACACTTTTCATTTGCTATATGCAGTCGCAGGCACAAAAAAACCGCACAATATCTGGTTTTCCCAGACATCATGCGGGGGTTATACCGTGGTGAGCCATCGGAGATTCGAACTCCGTAAGAATCCCCGAATATCTGCATTTATTGGCTGTACTGTGCTTTTACTGTGCCTTTTTGTGTCAAAAAGCTGTCCAAAACGCCTGCCGCTTCCTTCAGCCGGTTTTGCCGGATATGTGTATAAATCTGCATGGTTGTGGACAAATCCGCATGCCCAAGCAATTCCTGCGCAACCTTTGCATCTATCCCCGCTTCATACAAAATCGTCGCGTATTCATGGCGCAGCGTATGCCGATTCAGTTCGCACGCCCACACGGTGCGCCCCGCTCTGTCGCTGCGCGCTTCGTCCCTGTGTGCCAGACCATGCGCCCGGCAATAGGCTTCCCAGCGTTTATTCAAAGCGGATTTGCTGATTGGTTCGCCGCCCCCAATCAGGTATTCCCCTTTCTCGCCCCGCCCGCGCTGGGTGAGGATATCCCGCAGCGGCGACAGCAGCGGGACAATGCGCACGCCCTGCCGCGTCTTTGTCTCGGAGATAACAGGGCGGTTGGAATGGTATACCACCGCTTTTGCAATGGAAATTGTGCCTGCGTCAAAATCTATATCCTGCCATTGCAGCGCCAGAGCCTCCCCGCACCGTGCGCCTGTGTACAAAATCAGCGCAGGCAAGAGAAAGTCTTCAGGTGTGGTACCCTTGACTGCCTCCACCGCCGAGACCGGAGCAAGGGTGCGCGTCGTACTGGGAAGCCCTTGTGGAATGGCAACGCCATCTGTCGGCAGCGCCCGGATCTGCCGTGCCATCAGTGCGTAAAGGAAAATTTGCCGCACAACCGTGAGCTGATTGCGCACGGTCTTTTGGGCGTATCCCCGCTTTGCCATGTACTGTAAAAATGCGTTGATATCCGCCGCTTCAATCTGCCGCACAGGGTCCTTCCCGAAATACTCTACTGCGCGTGCCATAGCGGCCTTGTACACATGCACGGAACCATAACGGATTTGCGGCTCATGCTGTGCCCACCATTCCGCCGCCGCTTCCTCAAACGTCAGCCCTCGCGCCTGCTTTTCCTCGTAGGCCGCGATTTTCTGCATCACTTCGCGCTCCGTCTTTGCCCGGAACGCAACGCGCTTGCCTCCTATCGTCAGCTTTTTCTCAAACAGGCCATCAGGACGGCGGTACATCTTTTGCCTGGCCAAACAGACACCCCCTTGCAAAATCCACAAGAAGGGCGTATACTATGCTTGACATCTTGCATAGCCCCCTCTTGTGGGCTGACGCGCTTCCTCTTCGCTCCCAGTGCTGCAACACTGGGGGCATTTTTTTGTTTGCAGGCCGTCGCAAACACCACACAAACACCGTATATTTTCGCCGTTTGTTTCATCCCACACTCGCAACACGGGATCAGTCGGATGCGCTGCGGGGCGGCTGTGCGCCTCTGTGGCGCGCTTTGCCTGCCGGACGATAGTTTTCCCGCTTTGTACAGCAAAGCGGCTGTGCGGGGCTCTGGCGGGCGCTGGACGCTATTTCTGCCCTACATGCCGAACAAATCGGCGTGGGTGCCGGTACGGGTGAGATATAGGGTACCGCCCTCTATACGATAAATCAGGAGCCAGTCGCTTTGTATATGGCACTCCTGAAAGCCTGCCCAATTACCCGATAAAGCATGGTTTTTATTCGTGGGCGGCAATGGTGCAGGCACGGCCAGTACGTCAATCACAGCGGCCAACAGCGCCATATTGCAGCCGCGCTTCAGACAGCGGCGGCGGTCTTTCCGGAATGATGCGGTAAAGTTGACTTCAAGCATCCTTCTCATCCTCTGCGTCCAGCATGGCGAACAGCTCCGCGGCGCTCCCTCTGAAGTGCTGCCCGGTACCGGTGCGGATCATCTCATTTACTTCCTGCATGGCGGCGACGGTTTCAGCGTTTGGCGTTTCGTCCGGAACAACCACACCCTGCAAATAGGCCACGACGTAAAGCAATTTGCTTTCCGGCACATGGTCTATCAGGCTCTTCGCAAGTTCTCTGCTGCTCATTCTCTGCACCTCCTTTGCGCTCTATAGCGGATTTCTGGATATGACTTGATACTCCCCACGGCTAAAGCCGGGGAGAGGATCAAGCGCCTCTATACATCCCTGCAGCCTTGCGGCTTTGCAGTTCCTTCAGCACGGCCCGCCCGCTGCGATTGTTATATTCAAGCGTCTGCTGTTTCGTCATGTTTCGGGTAATCTCGTAATTATATTCCCGTACCTTGTGGATGTCTTCAACAGTAAAATCAGGGCTTATGTCAAGTTCTTTCACACCTATTCCTCACTTTCAATCAGAACACTCGGATTTAGAATATCAATAGCTTTCCGGTTTTGCAGGTTTGTGATTGCTCTTACGCCACGGATAGTTTTGATATTGACCATATGCTTAAAATTCCATGAGAGGATACAGTCACACCCGCTGACAACCGCAGCGCCAATGTGCTGACAGTCATCTAAACTCTTTTTTGTTAGTATGCCCATATCAATGATTTGATGTGCCACGTCCCATGCACTTTCGTCAATATCCACGACGGTAAACGCGATCTGGTTCAGCGCATCCAGCATGTGCCCTCTTTTCGGCTCCGCACACATGGAAATTTCTTTCAAAGTCAATGTGGAAAGAACTACGTCATATAAGCCGTCTTGAAACATTTTCCATAATTTCCGCGTATCGGCCATCTTTTCTGGAACATCTTCCTGAAAAAGGTGACTGACAACGGACGTATCCAGATAGACCTTAATCTTCTCTATGAAGTCCACCGCCCTTCCTTCTCATGCGAAATAGCTTTCGTCACAGACGCCCAACACGAGGCCCTGACAGATGATGTCTTCCGTCATGGGGATAGGTTCGTATTCCTCATTGTGGGATATCAGCTCGCCCTCGCCCAGTTCTTTCACCCACTGCTGGCCGCCCATCAGAAACACGCCCACCTGTCCAGCCTCAATTTCTGGCGTGGCACGGATGAAGAGCAGATCGCCGTCGCTGTAAGTCGGCTCCATGCTGTCGCCACGCACCGGGGCGATATACGACGTGCCGCGGGGCGGCGCCTTCACGAGATATTGTTCCTCTGGAGCTTCCTGCCCGGCCTCCATACCCGTTCCCGCGCTCATGGGGCTTGCATATCGGGAGACAACGTACAGCACATTTTCCGCGCCAATTTCTGCCGATTCCTCGGTACTTCGGCGGGCGTGCTCGCGTTTGGCCTTCAGGTCAGCGCAGCGGGCGTGCTCTTTGTCCAGAACAGTGTCTACCATGTCTCTACCGTACCCATCAAGGGAACGGTATTTTTTTATGTGTGTTTCTTCTTCGATAGAAAATACACTATGAGAGATATCCTTCTTTTCTTCAATCTTCCCAGAGGCCAATGCTGTTACATCCACTCCCAAAACGTGGCAGATTTTTACAATATTTAGTACATTTGCCTTTTCTACTCCACGCTTTAAGATGCTGTCCAACGTCGTATAGGGGATTCCGACAGCAACAGAAAATTCCCTTATACTACTATAGCGCTCTATGATAAGGGCTTTCAGTTCTTGTTCTATCATTTGCCTCATCCTCCCCACTTTTCTTTATTTTACTATACCATGTGATGGTATTTCAAGAGGGAAATACGAAAAATCGAACAAAATTATAAAAAACGCTTGACATTATACGAAATATCGTATAATATAAATTCCAGTTCCGAAATTTCGTATTTTAGAGAGGGGTGAATACCATGTATCGAAATCTCGCCGCCGAAATGGCACGGAATGGGGTGACGCGCAAAGACCTTGCGCATGTTTTGGGCTGCACTGTCGGCACAGTGGGGCAAAAGCTAACGGGGAAAACAGATTTTAACTTTGCCGAAGCAAAGAAAATCAAGCGCTATCTTGGCGTTGATATGCCGATTGATCTTCTTTTTGCTGTAGATGACGTAACAGAGATTTTGCAGAAAGGAGCGCACACATGAAACGCACAAGGAATACAAAGCGGAAAACAGTCTGGGCATATCTGGACGGCAAGAAGCTGGTGGACGTGGTGCAGGCCGCTTTGGACAACAACATGATGGTAGACGATATGAAGGCCCTGTTGGTTCGGGAGAATCCCGGCCATGAAGTCACTTTCAAGGTGCAGTAAAGGAGCGCAGACATGACCGACATGGGAACGGGGCTTGTGCTGATAAAGCCCATCGGCTCGAAGATGGAGCCGTACACGACCGCC
>CANCXY010000019.1 GCA_947381875.1 uncultured Clostridia bacterium
TAGCCCTTCTCCGTGAAATGCTCCATCAGCGCCTGTGCATCCTCATAGTCGAGCGCCTTTTCCCGCTTTACTTCTGCGGTATAGGTCAGGGCGGTTAAAGCGGCGGGCGCGATCTCGCCCTGCTCGCGCAGAATGGCCGCAGCCTTTTCCCGTGCCGGAACAAGCTCCTCCGGCAATGTTGGCGGCTGCGCTGCCTCTGTTGCGGACATTTGCGGCGCAAGGCTGGTAAGCAGCATTTTCGCCTGTTCCTCGGTCAGCGGCTTTTCCTCCTGTGCGGTTTCCGTGTAGGTCAGCCCACTGAAAAGGTCAAGCTGCAAAATACCGAACCGCATGCCGGTTTCATCCTCGATCTCCTTTTGCAGGTTGTCCGCAAACTCGGCAAAGCTCTCGTTTGCCATCACATGCAAAAGGTTGATCTCCCTGTCCTCGACGCGCTCCCCGTCCTGATTGACGCAGAGGCGCAGACCGCGCCCGACCTTTTGCCGCGCGGTCAAGGTGCTTTTCTGGTCGATCAGCGTACACACCTGAAACACGTTCGGGTTGTCCCAGCCCTCTTTCAGCGCCGAGTGTGAGAAGATAAAACGCAGCGGACAGTCGAAAGACAGCAGCCATTCCTTATCGCGCATGATGGTATTGTAGGTACTGGCGTCGTCCTGCGTATCGCCTCTGGTATCCTTGTACCGGCCCTTTTTATCCTGCGAAAAGTAGCCGTCATGCACCTTTTCCACATCAGCGGGGAAACGCGCGCGCAGCGGCGCATACTTCGGCAGCGCCATCAATTCCGCATACTGCTCCTCGAACATCTGCGCATAAATGCCCTTTTCTCCATCCGCGCCCCGGTATTTTTCCACACGGTCGATAAAGAACAGGGAAAGCACCTTGATTCCCTTATTCGTGTAGCGCAATTCTTTATCCAGATGCGTTTCAATGGTGCGGCGAATCTGTATTTTCTTTACGGCGTTTTCGTCCACATCCCCGATGGCATGGCCCAGCGGCACAACATCGGTATTGGACAATTCGATCTGCTCCATGCCGGGCGTGCAGTCGATCCCCACCACGGACAGGCCGTCGTACAATGGGCGCTCCCCGGACAGTTTGAACAGCTCCGCACCGGGCCTGACATTGACCGCTTTGCGCGAGACCTTTCCATCCTTTCCCTGTACATCCAATTCAATCCGCGCACGAAAGCCGTTTTCATTCGACACGCTCAACAGCCGGATATACGGATGATTGAATCCGCCCGCCGTCTGATTGGACGACACACAGATCTGCTTTACAAGCCCCATCTGATAAGCGTCCACCGGCGTTAAGCGATACAGAAGATTCACCTTTTCCCGGTGTGTGGCCGAGTACCGCAGCACGCACATCGGATGCAGAGATGCAATCGCTTCTTTGGCTTTCTGCGTGCTGTCCACGCTCTGCGGCTCGTCGATGATGACAATGGGGTTTGTATCTTGAATAAACCGGATTGCCGCTTCGCCGTTGAGCCTGTCCTGCTGCTGGTTGATAACGTTCTCTGCCTTGCGGAATGCGTCAATATTGATAATCATGATCTCAATATTGGCGCTTGTGGCAAACTGGCGCACGTCGGACAGCTTTGCGGAATTATAGATAAACCACCGGCACGGCGTATTGTCGTAGAGCGCCGCGAAATGCTCCCGCGTGACCTCCAGCGATTTGTATACGCCCTCGCGGATGGCGACGCTGGGCACAACGATCACAAACTTGGCAAAGCCGTATTGCCGGTGCAGCTCAAAGATGGTTTTGTTGTAGACATAGGTTTTGCCTGTTCCGGTTTCCATTTCGACGCTGAATTGCCGCCCGGCGAGCTCCTTCGTGCGGGGCAGATTGTTCCGTCGCTGCACCGCCTGCATATTGGCGAGCATTTCTGCGTCTGTGATTTTCAGCGCATTGCCGATCCCATAGCCATTTTCGGTAAAGCTGGTCTGTCCGATCCCCGGTTCGACGCCAAAAGTAGAGCAGCTCCGCTTTTGTCCCTCGAACAGGCCGCACACCGCGTTCACCGCATCGGTCTGGAACGCCTGTTGCTTAAATTTCAGTTTCATGGCGCGGCCCCTCTCAAATCAGCTTCAACTCAATGCCCCTGTTTTCCAGCAGATAGTGCGCATTGGAAAGCGCCGAATCGTCGGCCAGCGCGCTTTCGGCCAGCACAACCTTTTCCGGGGCCAGAGCCGCCATTTTCTCAATCTGTTCCGCGTTGATGCCGGGCCGCAGGCAGACAAGCATCCTGCCGTTTTCCACCTGATAGGTCGTCAGGCCGTCGATCTCCTGCGCGGTGATTTCCGCCGTCAGAGGGCAACCCATTTTCAGCAGGATTTCATACAGGAGGTCGGCCTCGGTGCGCTCCGGCTTTACGCCGTCGATCATGCCCCGCATCCGGCTTTCCAGCGTTTCCATGTTTTCGTCGGGGATTGGGGTGTCGTCCCACGGCAACAGATTGGAGCTGTCCAGCCGAAACACCTTGAAGCCCACATCTGCGGACTGCTTTTTGCCGTCCATCGAGGTCTGTCCGCTGTCCTGCTCCAGCAGCTTCGCCCCGGCGCGGCGGATGCGCTCCTTGCCAATCTCACAGATGTTTTTGTAGCCCGCCTTGAACGCTTCGCTCTTTTCGTCGCACACTTCGGGGAGCTGCACCATGATGAAACGTCGGCTGCCGCCATCCTCGGCGTTAAGTTGCATGACGGCGTGGGCAGTGGTGGCGCTGCCAGAAAAGAAATCGAGAATGATGTCGTCATTTGCAGAGGCAAGTGCAATTGCTCGACGAATTAACCTTACAGGCTTCGGAAAATCGAAAGCCGGAACTTCTAACAAAGATTTAACCTCTTGTGTCCCTTCCTGCGTATGTCCAACTTCAGAATTTTCCCACCAACTCCAACCGATCTTTCCCTTTCTTTCAGATAAGTAGGTTTTTTGACGTGGCACACCTTTTCCATCGGTGCCAAACCATAATCTTCCCTCATTAAGATATTGAAAGTATACATCTTCAAGATTTTTCCAGCATCTTCCCTGTGGAGGTTCAACAATTTGTCCGCTGGGTGTGGTAATAGCATACATTTGATTGGGCCGATAACCCGGGGCGGTAAAGTCAGAAGATACCCACGGTCCCTTTGGATCGTTGTCTGGATTGCTAAACGATGCTTTGTCTTTTTCGGAAAGAGGTAGCGGAAATATGGCATCATCAACCAAAGCAATTTCTTTGACATATACTACTACATATTCATGTGCCGTACTAAAAGCCGTTCTCATGTCGGGTGATGTTCTCTTCTGCCATACAATTTGTGCAATAAAATTTTCTTCCCCAAAAACCTCATTACACAGCTTTTTAAGGTTGTCTACCTCATTATCATCAATCGAAATAAAGATCACGCCGTCGTCCCGCAGCAGGTTGGCCGCCAGACGCAACCGCGGATACATCATGTTCAGCCAGTTCGTGTGATAGCGCCCCATTGTTTCAGGGTTGCTCTTGGTGGTCTGCGCCGTCACTTCCTTGTACCGCGCCAGCGGGTCGGCAAAATCGTCCGCGTACACAAAATCGTTGCCCGTGTTGTACGGCGGGTCGATATAAATCATCTTCACCTTGCGGAAGTAGCTTTTTTGCAGCAGCTTCAGCACCTCTAAATTGTCGCCCTCAATATAGAGGTTCTGTGTGGTATCCCAGTTCACGCTCTCCTCCGGCACAGGGCGCAGCGTGCCCGTGCTGCGCTTCTGGGCAAGGCGCAGGCACTCGCTTTTTCCTTTCCAGCGGAATTCATACTTTTCAAAATCTTCGGTGATGTACTCCCCGCACAGGCTCAACAGCTTGTCGATGTCCAGCCGCCCCTCGGTGAAGCACTCCGGGAACACCGCCCGCAGCTTGTCCCTGTTCACCGCCTCTAAATCCATGCTCAGGCCGTCCAGCTTCTCGTTCATCCGCCGTTCCTCCGTCTCCGCGCTCATCCGCGCCCTGTATGTTCATTTTACCATAGCCACAGGCCGGTTTCCAGCGCAGATCATGCGAAAAGCAGTAAAATATACGCCATTATACGAGAAAAGCCGCCCGCACTATAGGTGCGAACGGCGTAAAACCTTTACTCCGGCTTATATTCGGCAATGTCGCCTATGTCACAATGCAGCGCATGGCATAGCCTGTCCAGCGTTTTCGTCTCAATGTTTTCATTGGCACGCAGCCTGCGGATGGTCTTGCTGTCGATCCCGCACCGTTCCCGCAGCATATAGGTGGAAATGTCCCTTTCCTCCATGATCTTCCAAAGTTTGTCAAAGACGATCACATGCATCCCCCCACTGTTCACAGTATGGGGGTTATAGTCTTCTTCGATAAGGGGATATAATCCCCATATTATGAGAGGTCAGGACGGCCAACAGAAAAAGAGAGCGATTATGCCCCTCTTTTGCTCACAATTCCTGCCTGTATGATTAATGTAATGGCTTTTCCTCGAAAATCGGCCCATGTTTGGCTTCATAGGCTTCAATGCAATCCCGAATCAGGATCAGGATTTGACTGTTTGCCGAACGGCCCTCGTAATCCGCTACAACGTGCAGCTTATCCTGCAGGGCCTCGTCAATCCGAATGGACAGGCTCTTTGTTGCCACCGCGCATTCACTCCAATACATATTCATTGTGTGTTTATAATGCGCCTATTTTATGCTATAATGTCCTTATTAAACATATTTTGTGTTTATTTTATGTTCATGTTGAGGAGGAAGAATATGGAAAGGACAAGTCGATCGCAGAAAGGCGACGAAACAACCAAAACTGTACTCTTGAAAGACTACAGGCGGCCCAAGCCCGATTTTAGCCCTTACAACAACTATTTACACAGCCTTGAAAAATCATTTTTGGGCGAAGATTACGCTGAGCCTCTATCGTCTCCTGATATTCTCAGGGGAACATGGGTCGTAGACCCCGAGGATAAGGAAAACTTTGAGTATCTGGTTTCTGAACTCGATAAATTTGCGAAAGCTCACGAGGGAAAAATAACAGCAAGGATCGACTCTCGAAAGCACTATGCTTTCATTGATATATTCATTGACTTCTGGGAATTGGATACACACGGCTCCTTTGATTTTCTAAAAGAACTTGGGGAAAAGACCCATTACCTTCTGTTTGAACCCGCACCGGACAATAAACTGCGAATCGCTGTACGGATTGATTATTTCCGCCTCATAGAAACCGAAACGGAAAAGAGTATAAACGAGCAGGCAGATCCCGCAATGCTATTGTTTTTAAGGCTTGCAAATGTCATCACGGGAAACCAAGCTGCAAAAAGTAATGTGGAACAGCGACTATGTGATTTGCTCGATCAATTTGAAAAAGGAAGAATTTTGAAAGCCATTGATGCTTATACTTTGACCTATAAAAAAATCGGGGAGACGTTTCCGACAATGGAAAAGCTATATACTACCGCCGAAAGTTTGCGGGAGCATATTTTAGCCGATCCGGATTTTGTGCGACTGGGATATTGGGAATAAGTATAAAGGAGCGATCAGAATGTCCGTTGAAAAGAGACTGGCTGCTATCCAAAAAAGAGTGTTCAGCGAGGATTTCCATGACAGCATCCTTGCCGCATACAACGATGAAGCAAAAAACAGTTATTATATGGAATCGATTGGGGAGGACTATCAAAAAGCAAAATCCACATTGCCTAACATTCTCAGTGAAGAGCAGGCATCCAATTTAGCCAAGGCAGAGGAATTGTGTCTGGAAAACGAAAAGTGGCTGGTACAGTTTGGCTATAAGCGCGGCATTTTTTCGGGCTTCCAGCAATATTTCACCGATAAAAATGCAGAGGATGTATTTAGAAATCAAGTTCAATTTCAGGTTATGCAAATGCCGAATATGAAACGGTATCAGGAATATTATGACCGGCGTAAGGAGACGAGCGCCCTGCTGAAGGCAGCAAGCAATGGCTTAGACAAAGCAGACGCCGAGCACATAGCCTCCATTGAACTTTCATGGATGGAACGCTTTTTGGGTGTGCTGCGCCACTCTTTTTACACAGGCTATCGCTATGCGCTCTCCGTGCTGGATGATGTCCACTCAGACGCCTCCTATACGATCATGGGAAAACTGCTGATTACAGAGCATGATCTGTGCTTTACACAGACGGTTGCAGAACGCGAGAGATCTCATCAAAAAAAGCGATCGTCATCATGCGAATCATCATGCGAATAAAGTAACTTTGTGATATAATTAAAATATCCGTACAAAGGGAGGGGGCAAAGATGGGCACATCTCGAGCATATATTGCTATTGATTTGAAAAGTTTTTACGCATCGGTTGAATGCGTGAAGCGCGGCCTTGATCCGTTGAAAACGAATCTCGTTGTCGCGGATGAGAGCCGTACAGAAAAAACGATTTGCCTTGCAGTATCCCCCTCCCTCAAAGCCTATGGCATACCGGGCCGCGCGCGGCTGTTCGAGGTGATCCAAAAGGTACGCGAGGTAAACGCGCAGCGCCAGCGCCGCGCACCGGGACGCACATTTTCCGGCTCTTCCTCCCACGACCCTGATTTGCAGGCAAATCCATCTCTCGCACTTGACTATATTGTTGCGCCGCCGCACATGGCGCACTATATGAAGGCAAGTACCGACATCTACAAAATATACTTAAAGTATATTGCGCCAGAAGATATACACATTTACTCCATCGACGAGGTAATGATGGATGTTACCGAGTATCTCCCCCTCTATAACACAACGCCGCATGATCTTGCCATGACAATGATTCTGGACGTGCTGCGCACTACGGGTATTACGGCCACGGCAGGCATTGGAACGAACCTATATTTATGCAAGGTCGCAATGGATATTGAAGCGAAACATATTCCTCCAGACGAAAACGGCGTGCGTATCGCAGAATTGGATGAGCAAAGCTACCGTCAAAAGCTTTGGGATCATCGCCCATTGACGGATTTCTGGCGTGTTGGACGCGGCTACGCCAAAAAGCTGGAAGGTCTTGGCCTTTACACAATGGGGGATATTGCGCGCTGCTCGCTTGGCAAGCGTGGTGATTTTTTCAACGAAGATACGCTATATGACGCATTCGGTGTAAATGCGGAATTGCTGATTGATCACGCATGGGGCTGGGAACCTTGTACCTTACCTTATATAAAGGCATACAAGCCAGAGGCCAGCAGCAGCGGTGCGGGCCAAGTGCTGGATCGCCCTTACACCTTTGCTGAAGCCCGGCTGGTGGTACAGGAAATGGCCGACCAGCTTGCACTTGATCTGTTAAACAAGCATCAGGTCACAAATCAGATCACATTGACGCTTGGCTACGATATAGAGAATCTGAAAGACCCGCAGCGACGGGCAAAATACAAGGGGCCTGTCAGCACCGATCCTTATGGCCGCTCTATCCCCAAACACGCGCATGGAACGGAAAATCTGGACGCCTTTACTTCCTCATCAAAACGCATCGCCCGCGCTGCGCTCGCCCTGTTTGACCGGGTTGTAAACCCTGATCTGCTTGCGCGCCGAATGTATCTGGTCGCGAACCGTGTAACGGATGAGACGGACGCCGCAAAAAGGCCACAAGCGGAGCAGCTCGACCTCTTTACGGATTATGACGCCCTCCAAAAAAAACGCGAAGCAGACGCTGCGGAGGATGAACGGGAACGCAGGCTGCAATCTACCGTGATCAAGATCAAGGATAAATACGGAAAGAATGCCATTCTCAAGGGTATGAATCTTGTTGATGGCGCGACTGCTGCAGACCGCAACGGAAGAATCGGCGGACACAAGGCATAGGGGAGGTTAGAGCGATGGATGGAGGATGTCATAAATACGATGACATTATCAACCTCCCGCATCATGTGTCAGAACGACATCCGAAAATGTCGATGTCCACACGTGCGGCGCAGTTTGCCCCATTTGCCGCCCTTACCGGATATGAGGATGCCGTAACAGAAACGGCCCGCCTCACGGATTCCGCAATCTCTCTGGATGAAACGCAGAAAGCGGTTATTGATGCATGTATACAGCTTATAAGCGAACACATGGCTGAACGGCCGGAGGTGGAAATCACCTTTTTTCAACCGGACGCTCATAAAGACGGAGGTTCCTATGTCTCCGCCAAAGGGAACCTAAAGCGGATCGACACCGTTGAACGCTGCCTCGTTTTGACAGACGGCCGGATGATAAAGGTGGATAAAATTATTCAGATAGAATCCCCGCTGCTCCATCCCATCCATATCCACCTTGAGTGAAAGAAAGGGGTTTTCATGGAATATGACACTCACTTTGCGCCTATGACGGGCGATAAATCCATTTATACCGACAGCACTTACGAAATTGTTTCAAAGGTGGCATATCTGCTTGGCATCTCCAGACGGATATTTGAAAACGAGCATGAACCTCCGAAGCTGGATGTCTATAATCTCATGGATGCAGAGAAAAGCGCCCGAATCATTCGGCACCTTTGTATCATTCGGACGTCCATAGAGCGAAACTACAAAAACATCCGCAACAAATCGAAATACGAGTTTCAATCCATTTTCTCCATGCCTGATTACATCCCTCAAGACAGCCTAAAGCGGCTTTCCGAGGACGGAATCAATTTTGTGAAAAAATCCAGCACGCAGCCGAAGCATCACCTGATCGAAATCAATCGGCTTATTTCTGACCGAATCAACAACTGCAAACCGCTCTTTCCTCTTTGGCTGAATTGGCAATATGTCAAGGAACTGTTCATCATGCCGGATGGATTGACGGAAGACGGTACAAAGATAGCCGCTGAATGCTATTATGCAAATCTTCCCCTCTATCCCTATCAGGTTTATCTCAACTGGAAGCCAAAAGATGAAGGGAATATTCTCTACAACGACAAGAAATTTGTAAAGCTGCTTTATGAATGGCATAATGACTGCTTTACAGAGTATAGTAAGGTATCAGATGCTGGAAATTATGTGAAGGGAAACATCTATGATTTCATCGCGGACAGCCGCAAGATCGTGATCGTCGTTGATTGTGAGAACTCTGATCCGTATAAGTTGTGTGCAACCTTGAAAAACTTAAATCAGGAATATACCGACAAGATCACGTCCATCATTCTGTTTGATGATGAGCATACTGTGGCTACATGGCGCAGTTTGGAGCAGTATACACAAATTCCAGTAGAACACATGATGGTGGAACGGGTAAAGCAAAACAAATCGCTGGTTGACATCATGCTCACGGCCCGTGCCTGTCAGGAGCATTATAAAAATAATGTGGATTCATTTGTCATTGTTTCGAGTGATTCGGATTATTGGGGCCTGATCTCGTCACTGACAGATGCGAGATTCCTTGTCATGGTGGAGCGCATTAAGTGCGGCTCCGACATGAAAAAAGCCCTCGTGGATTCCGGCATTTTCTTTTGCTACATAGACGACTTTTATTCCGGCAACGCCGAGGACATCAAAAAAGGAGCATTGTTCAAAGAACTGTACCGCTATCTGGACAGCTCGCTTCATCTCAATGTGAATGCCATGATGGAGGAGGCTCTGCGCGCCACCCGCATCAGCATGAGCACTGCTGAACAGAGGCAATTCATCGAGCGCCATATCCGCAATATGCAGCTTATGATCGACGATGAGGGAAATGTCAGCTTTGAATTGAAGCGGTAATACTTCAATCATCGCTGCGGATTCCGGCCCCATCCGCATCCTGCCCAAAAGGTCTTGTCTTTCTTGGAGGCGGGGCCTCTTTTTCTGCAAAAAAGAAATATGCAGAGGGCTTGACAAAAACGGCAAGTCGCCTTATAATAATGGTAAGTTTTACACGATTGGTAATTTTAGCTATATGAATGGTAATCTTAAAGCAAAGGGAGTGCCATGCAATGAGCAGAGAAATGGGCGAGCGGATGCTGGATTTGATGAGGATTCAGGGAATCACGCAAAGAGAACTGGCCGAGCGGGTCGGGATTACCGAGGCAAGTCTGTGCCGCTATATTTCCGGTGACCGGGAACCGAAAGCAGATACGCTTGCAAACATCGCCACCGCACTTTTTACAACCTCCGATCATCTTCTCGGCATTGAAAATGACAGCTTCGATTTTCCGCGTGTGCGCAGAATGCTGGCAAGAAATTCCTCCTCGCTGACCCAGCAGGAGCGCAAGGCTCTGATCGACGCCTTGTTCGGGGAGGGCTGAGTATGGCAATGCGCCTGCCGGATAGCCGTTATGATGCAATCAAGCAAACCGTTGTAGAGTTATTCATCCGGTACGATGTGAACTGTATTCCCATCAACGGATTTGAGATTGCCGCAAAGATGGGGATTGACGTCGTCCCTTATTCGGCGTACCCTCCCAGCGTGCAGGAGATGATGCGCAGGGAAAGCCCGGATTCATTTTTCATCGAGAAAAACGACGGAAAACAGCTGATTTATTACGATTCCGACCAGATTTACGGGCGCATGAACCAAAGCATCATGCACGAGATCGGCCACATTGTGCTTGGTCACACGCAGGAAAGCGAGCTGGCAGAAGCAGAGGCAAAGTTTTTTGCCAAGTATGCCCTTGCGCCCCCTGCGCTGGTACATCGGATGAACCCGTCTGACCCCTACGCACTTGCCGAATACTTCGACATCAGCTTTCAAGCGGCCTGCATTGCGTGGGACTACTACCGCAAATGGCTGGCCTTTTCCGGCACGGATTATGCCAGTTATGAGTATCAGATGCTGAAGCAATTTCAGATGATCGGTTGATGGAAAGGAGAGGATGTCGATTGCTTGTGACAGGCAAAAGAAAAAGCGATCTGTAAATTGTTGGCGCAATTTACAAATCGCTTCTCCGAATGTCGCAGCCGTGTTGTGACAAGTACAGTATAGCGACTTTCGGAGCAAAAAGCAAGACAAAACAGGAAAAAAGCGGATAAAACAGGTCAAAATCCGCAAAAAGAAACCAATATCATGCTTTTATCCGAAAGGAGACTTACATTTGACAAGTAAAGAAATGCGGGAACATCCGCTGTTCCTGCGCAACGGCTTTGCCTGCGCAGGGAAGTGGTCGATTCCCCTTGTGAAAAGCCAGCGGCTTGATATGGACAAGCCCATGCTGCTGGCCTGTTCCGACACGCGCCGCAACGACCGGCCGGAGAACCGCCGCTGCGGAGTACATTTTTTCGTGGATGATTACCGGTTTCGGGGAATATACAAAGAACCGGATCGAACACTCGGCAAATTCGCTCAATATGCGTTTCTGCTTACGCCCGACTTTTCGCTCTATGCCGATATGCCACGCTGGATGCAGCTTGCAAACGTCGCAAAGAACCGTTGGTGCGGGGCCTATTGGCAGGCGCACGGGTTGACCGTGATCCCGACAATCAGTTGGGCGGGCGCGTCCAGTTTTGACTTCTGCTTTGACGGCGTGGAACAAAACGCGGTCGTCGCCATCGGTATGATTGGCTGCAAAAAAAGTCGTGTCGGCTTCCTGCGTGGCTATCACGCGATGCTGGAGCGGTTGAACCCGTCGAAGGTCATCTGCTTTGGCGAGCCGTTCCCGGAAATGGACGGGAACATCGTCCCCGTGGATTATCGCGCGTCCCGAAAGGCGGTGCGGTGATATGGGTGGTCGTGGTACTTTTGCGGCGGGAAATCCTGTCCCGTACTCCTATCAGACAGTCGGGATGATTGGAGGGGTTAAGGTGCTGAAAGGAATTGGCGGAAAACACTCCTTGCCAGAAGAGGCACATTCCAGCAGCGCATATATAAAATTAAAGCCGGATGGCACATTCCATGAGATGAGAATTTATGATAAGGATCATTATGTAATCTTGGAACTCGCATATCATCCGGAAAAATCTCTCGGCAGCGCAGGAAGGTCTATATTACATTATCATTTATATGATAGGAATTTCAATCGTACACTTGCTCGAAAAATGCCTAAAGCAATGAGAAAAAGATACTCAAAATATTTTGCGGGGGTAAAGCAATATGGTAAACGGTGATGTGAACGAGTTTGTAGATCATATCCAGTACGGAGATGAACTTGTTTTCATCTATCACAACATAAAATACTTCCTGCAAGGCTGGACAGAGAACGGTATATCTGTTATGGTTCTTGATATTTGGGAGGGAAAACCGATAGAAGGATATGTGTGGGAAACATCTGCAAAAAAAATGTCTATCTGTGCCGAGCGATTCCTCTCTGCCAGAATTTTTGAAGGTAAAAGCTTTTGGGAAATTGAAGGAGAAATCGAATGGGTCGATTGCTAAATCTCTATTGCTGGTTTTCTCCAATCTGTTTTGGAACATAGTCTGAAGGAGGGCAACGGATACCGCATGATAATGGGCGGTATCCGTTGCTTGTAATGGAGCAAAAGTACAAAAAATACTTTAAGGGGTCTATTAAATGAAGGGAAAGCATCTTGATGAATTTATCGATGCCCTATACTCCAATCCAGAAATGGAACTCATCTACCACGGAAAGCGGTACCTACTCTCTGGCTATATAGAGTGTGATGGCATATATACCTTACAACTTGATACCATTGAAAGAGACAGTAAGGAATTGTTCTTGCACAAGTCTGCCTCGCGCCAAGAATGTGTAGAGAAATTCGAGTCGTCAAAAGTATTTGATGGGAAAACCATCTACGAGGCTGAACAGGAAATCCTCGTAGAATATGGCTAAAGACCTAAATGTACCGCCCGGATTTGCGGGCGGTACTTGTTCTTGCTCAACATTCCAGCTTAAGTAAATGCTGCCATTGGTTCTATCCTCACACCATTCATCATCACCTCAAAATGCAGATGGTTTCCTGTGGAATCGCCGGTGCTACCGACGTAACCGATAACCTGACCGGCTGCGACGGTTTCGCCTGCGCTCACGGCGGTTTCGGTCATGTGAGCATAGCGGGTGGAAAGCCCCGCGCCGTTATCCAGCAGTACCTGATTGCCATAGCTGTCGTTCCAGCCGCTGACAAGCACCGTGCCGTCGTGGGCGGCAAGAATGGGCGTCCCCTCCGGCGCTGGGATGTCGATGCCCTTGTGCGGCAGGCCGCGGATCGCATCCGGTTCCCCGAATCCGCAGGAAATTGTGGTATATCCCGGCAGCGGCCATTGCAGCGCACCCGCAGGAATGCCGCCTGTTGCACCGCCGCAAAGGGCCAGCAGCGCGGGGCGCATTTCCGCCGAAAGAAGCTGATGCAAAATATCCCTCTGGTCGGCGGTGAAATGGCAGCGGTCGGCCATCTCGTCGGCGGTTTTGCCGCTGACAGAAATATGCAGGATGTACCGGTACTGCGGCGCGGGGGCGGCATTTTCGCCGTCCCCGCCTTCGTCTGTTTCGCCGGTTTCCTCCGCTTCATCCTCATCTGATTCGATCTCAACGGTTTCCACCTCGGCGGCGATCTCGTGCATTTCCCAAAAGGTGTTTTGGACGCGCCGTGCATTGGCCGCGTCGATCACGGCCACATTGTCTCCGTCGCCAAGATTGGCCTGCACCGCGAACACCGCCAGCACCTCCGGCCAGTAGCTCGTCCATGTCCGGCCCGCTTCATAGTGGTATTGGATGTCCACCTCGTCACATTCGGGGTGTGCCGCTACAATGTCGTTGATCGCCTGTCCGAAAGCGGCGTTTGTTTCCCGGACAATATCCGCAACGGAAACTGCGTTTGGGTCGCCTGTCTCGCCCGCAAGCAGAATGCCCATCGGGGAGCCGATGATCGCTGCCGCAGCGCCTGCCACCATCACGAGCAGCAGAACAATCCCGCCCGCGCCGACAAGTGCTGCTATGGATTGCACCGCTGCACGGGCGGTTTTCACAAGCGCCGACGCAAGCCGGCCGAGAACACGGCCCGCTGTCGATTGCAGCCGGACGCGCATGGCCGGAACGCCGCGGAGCCGGGGCATGGGGCGCGGCAAAGGGGAAGCCGGCCGCATTCTGCCAACTGCACCGGTTCGCCTTGTTTGGCTCTGCCACAACGCGCTCTCGCGGAAAATCCGGCGCTTTGTATCCTGCCGCCAATGCACAAGGCGCAGGGATGGTTCGTTCTGCACCGCCCCGGCCGTCCCGTAAAGGGCTTCCTTTTCAGCCTGTTTTGCCGCTGCCCTTTGCGCAAAAAGCTGCCGACGCACCCGCTCCTTGCGCTGTGCCCCGGTCGGGATTTCCACGCGCGGCGCGGCGGGGGATTTTTCCCGCATATCGGGCAATATGGGCAGCGTATTCCCCGTACTGCCTGCGCGACGGGTGCCCTTTGCCCGCAATATCTTTTCACGCGCCGCTTTCCCGCGCAGATATGCCGCCCGCGCTGCGTTTGCGGAAAGTTCGCCCACCGCAAAGGCGGCGTCTGCCACGCCGTCCTTTACTGATTCCGCGGCATCCCGTTCCGGTCTGTTTGCCGATTCTGTCTGGGATAATTTTTGTCCGTTTGCGGTGCGGGAGAGGTCTGCGGTCAAATGCGCCGCTTCCCGCCGTATGATGCTGGCCCTTGCCGCTCTTTTTACGGGCTTTCCCTTATCTACGCTTTTCATCTTTTTTGGATTTCACCTCCTTTGTCCTGCCTGCCGGTTTACATCCCGGCGCGTACCAGACACGCACTGCCGGACGCATTTGCGCTGTATTCTTTCGCCGCCGCTCCTGCTGTTTCATATTGCCAAGCGCGGCGTTGGCAGTCGGGTCGCGCCGGTGCGGGCAGGGGCTATATCGACAAAAATACTGATATTTTCCCTGTTCCTTATGTTTCATGCTCTTTCTCTCTTTTCACGCTCTTACTCCTCCATCATTTCGGCATATTCATCGAAAGAGAGCTGTCCGGGCAGCACGTCGTCCTCCATCCACCAATGAAAAATATCCTCGCCCGTTGTGCCGCTGCGCCAGCTTCCGTCGATTTTTCCTCGCTGTCGCCGCATTTCCAACATTTTGTCAAAAGAGCGAATGTACATCTGCTCATAAGCGGGCCAGCGGGCAAAATCCCGATACCTCCGTTTGCCCGCCATCGGACAGCCTACACAGCCAACACGAGGAAAGCCCTCGGCATAGAGCGGATTGAGCGGGATTTTCTCGGACAACAAAAAATCCCACACATCGCTGTCCGTCCCGTCGATGATGGGATTGCATACGCGCTTTGCCTGCAAGGTGCAATGCTCAAACAGGCGGCGCTTATCGTCGTTGTCGTTATTTAAGATGATGCGTTTGGCCGGGTCTTTCGCGCCCTTTTCATAAATGCCTCTGCTATCGCGCCGTCGCGTGCTTTCGGCCCAACGCACGCCTGTCGCAATAAAGCGTCCCTGTCCGCCGCGCTCTTTCAGGATGGCGCAGCAATAGCGAACGGCACGGGTCGGCGGCATCAGCTTTTGGGGGATCAGCGCCCACATGGATGTGCGCATGCCTTTGTAGTGCGGGTATTCGATTTTGCAGGGGATGCCCATTGCCTCAAGCCGCGCAAATTCACGCCGAATAAAATAGACGGTTTCCGGCGCGTCGGCGGTCGTATGATTGTGCAGCACCTCAAAGGGAATACCCGCCCGCCTTGCCAACTCCACACATACGCTGCTGTCCTTGCCACCGCTGTCTGCGATTACAAGGGGCTGCCTATACCGGAACAGGCTCATTTCCGATGCTTCGCGCAGCCGCTGGATTACGCTCTGCTCCCTATCGCTCATAGTGACTATTCCGCTCTACGGATTGACGCTGCATTTGTTCCGGCTCCCGGCAGTATTCCGGGTAGCGCAGTCGAATCCCCTCCAGCATATACGGCGCATAACCGCAGGCAAAGAGGTCATAGGGCGCGGTGTCCCGCTCGTGCCCCGGCTCGGTGTAGCCGTTCCATAAATTGAACGCCAACAGACAAAGGCGATAGGTGCCGCTGGTCTGCCAGCCCTCGTGCAAGGCTTCGGGCCGGATGCAGTCCTCCTCAAAATCAAACAGGCGGGTTATCCTTTTCCGGGTATCATCGCTGACACCCAGCAGATAGAACAGCGCCCTGTGATAGCTGTCATCCCGGACACGCGCCATGCAGTTTTCATAAAAGGCGCGGTGCCGGTCGGATGTAAAAATCAGCTTTTTCATTTCGGTTCCTTTCAAAAAATGCGCCCGGTACAGTCTGCGAGGAACTGCACCGGGCGTGGCTCATTCGGTTATGCCTCTGCCATCTCACCGGGCTTTGTGGTGAGCAGGCGGTAGGTTTTCGTATTTTTCGGATAGTCGTTCTCAAAGGGAATCAGGCTGTTGCCCAGCTTCAAAATGCCCTGCCCCGGCCTTGCGAGCAGCAGATAGTTGCGCTGCGGCTCGGAAAGGCCGTACAATTCCGCCACGCTGTCGATGTCCTTTGTCTGTCGCAGCAGCACCACAAATTCGCTGTTTGCCAGCATCGCATAGGCCGTATCGTTGGAGAGGCAGTCCTGCACATTCTGGGTGATGCCGGTGGCATAGGCGTTGTACTTGCGAAAGCGTTTCCACGAGGTATAGAGGAAATGGGCGCTCAGCTCGTTGCGCAAAAGCAAATAGATTTCGTCAAAGTAGACCCACGTCGCCGCGTCCGGGTCGCTGCGGTTGCCCTGCATCACCTGCGTGTTGATAAACTCCAGCATGGACAGCATTGCCACGGGCTTGAGCTGATCGCCAAGGCTCTGGATATTAAAGCAGATCAGCCGGTTCGACATATCCACATTGGTCGGCTGGGCGAACATGTTGAGACTGCCGTTTGCGAAGATCTCCAGCGCCAGCGCGATTTCTCTGGCTCGCTCGTTGTCCTGCGCATTGAGATCGCGCCACAAATCCGTCAGCGTCGGGCAAGCCCCTTGATACCGCCGCTTCACAAACAGCTGATAAATGCGCTTCAAACTCCGGTCGATCAGGCTCTTGTCACCGGGCAGCAGGTGCTCCTTGCCCATGATCTGCTCGCACAGGGACAGCACAAACTCGGCCTTTGCCGTGTGCGGCGGGATTTTTGTTGCCGGGTCATATACAAAGTCCAGCGGATTGAAGTGGGTTTTGCTGTCCACGGAGATGTCGATCACGACGCCGCTGCGCGCACGGATAAGCGGGGCATATTCGTTTTCGGGGTCTACCGCATAGATTTTGACCCGCTCAAACAGCAGGTTGCGCGCTATGATCTCCGCCTTGACAAACAGGCTTTTCCCGCCGCCCGATGTGGCGATCACCATGCCGTTGCCGTTGACCAACATCGCGCGGGAGCCGATGATGAGATTGCCGGACAGGGCGTTGACGCCATAACAGATGCCGCCCGGATGCAAGACCTCCTGCGTGTGGAACGGCACCAGCGCGGCCACGTCCCCGGTGAGCATGGTGCGCATATTCTCAATGCGGCGCAGGCCGTAAGGCATCGTGGTGTTGAACGCATTTTCCTGCTGGAATTTAAGGTCGATAAAGCGGCAGTTGAGATTCACCGCCTGCGTCTTAACGGCATCCACCTCGCGGGCCAGCTCCTCCGGGCTGTCGGCAAAGCAGGCCACGGTGAGCAGCGTTAAAAACATCTGCTGGTCATGGTTGGACACACCGTCCTGCCAGTCGGCCACGATCTCATCCTGCGCCCGGACGCGATAGGGGACACTGCTGGTAAAATCAAGGTTGTCCACGCTTTTACGGTTAAAGCGCACCTTGTCCGCGTCCACCTTCATCCGCGCGCTGTCGATTTCCCGTGCTGCGTCCTCCGGCTCAATGGGCAGAACATGGATAGAAAGGGCCATCATCGGGGCCTGCCGCAAAAGGCTGGGAATCAGGCTGTCATCCAGCCGCTGGGGGTACTGCATCAAGGAAAGCACTTTTGCGCAGCGCCCGTCTATTTCAATGTGGTCTGCTTTGAATATCATGCTGTCCGGACAGATGGCGTCCTTGAAGTCATGCCCCAAGCGGAGGCATTCGTCGAGGTCAAACCGGAAGTGCTGCTCCTCGCCCGCGCGGAAAAAACCGTGCAAAACGCGCAGGCGCTCGTTGTTGTCCACCTCCCGCACGGTGCAGCCGAGCGCGGACAGTGCGCTGACAAGGTGCCCCTGCACCTGACGCAGCCGCTCCCGTGCCTGCCGGATGTTTGGCTTGTTGGTGGACACAATCAGGAATTTCTGCTGGCGGGTGTTCCCGAGGTCGCGGACGCGGCTCTCTAAAAGGGCGTTGTACTCGGTGCGGTATTCATCCCCCGAATCTCCCCGCATCGGCATGAGGATGTCACGCCGGAACGCGGCCTCGTCCATCCGCTGGCTCGTGACGCAGAACTGCGTCCAGCAGTCGGCAGGAATTCCGGCGTAAACCGTTCCATACAATGTTTGGATTTCCTTTTTCGCCGCGTCTGAGAGCATGGCGTAGTTCACATCCGACACACTCCACATCCGGCTGTACACATCGCCGGAGCGCCAGACGCCATCTGAATAAATGGTATCAATGGGAATGCTCTGCTGCACCGAGCGCGGCACACGGCGGCTGCCCCGCGTGCGGCGGCAGTTGTCATATTCACGCAATTTCAAAATCCTTGACTTCCTCCTTTCTCTTTTTGCTGAACGCACTTAAAGCAGAAAGGACGGCCAACCAGCCGCCCTTTCCTTTTTTGCGCACTTTCATTTCCTGTTCATATCGGTTTTCACTTTTCCAGACGCGTGGCCCGGCCTGCAAAAATATCGTCTCCCATACCGCGCGCAGGAATTGCTCAAAATTCAGGCCGTCGTAAGTAAAGAAGCCCGCCGCCGCGACCGGCGCGGCGAAGACGATGCAGACCCAACTGACTGTCTCCCGCCCCAGCACGCCGCGCAGGGCAAAGTAGGAGCCGACCGCCGCGCCAACCGCCACTGCAGAACATACCAGTTGCCGCAGGGACAGGCCCATGAAGATTTCTTCCCGGTATGTTCGGATTTCTTTGCTGATTTTTGCTTGCATAATCTCACCCCCCTATATTCCCATCATCTCATGGATCACCCGATCCGCGCCTTTCACCAGCCCCACCAGTACCAGCATATTGAACGCTGTTTCGGCAAGATAACTCCACACCACGCTGGCCGCTTCGCCCGTCGTCACGCTCGGTGCAGTCACAAAGCCGGAATAGATCACGCACGCCAGCACGATCACTGCGCCCTCCATGCAGACGCCCACATAGCTTTTCAAAAAAGATATGCCTACATTTTGGGTGCTCTCCCCGGCAAAGGATGCCAGCGGCACCGGGGCCAGCGCGGTATACATGTAGATATGAAAGAAGCGCCCGTATACGGTCAAAATCAGCACAAAGGAAAGCACCGTAATGAGCAGGCTGCCGAGGATGGTCACCAGCCAGAGCGGGATGCTGGCAAGGAAACCCACATTGCGGATGGCCGTCTCGATCTCGCCCGGCAAGCGCACCATCGCATGGGAAATGCCGCCCATCCCGGCCGCGGCCTGCAAGACGATGCCGTTGCATATTTCAAACAGCTTCAACATGATCTCCATGCCGTAGGTCACCGCCGCCTTTGCCGCCACAAACCGGACAAGATAGCCAATGGCCGCTTCGGGACGCTTTAACTCGTGAAAATTGGCCGTGTTCTTAAACAGCGACATCGCAAAGAACAGGATGAGCAGCCCATAGCCCACGGCAAGCAGCCCGCCGTGGATGTTCTTCATCACGGCCCAGACCGCGCCGCCCTTGAACGCATCGGGGGACATGGTGACAAGTGTCCAGAGTTCGGCCAGTTTGTCGTTCCATGTGGCAAAGGCGCTCAAGATGTTTTCCACAATCCAGTTCTGATTCAAATGTTTTTCACCTCCCTTGCCGCCGCGCAGAATGGATTTCCACGCGGCGGTGGTTTCTTCGGTTTCCGTCAGACAATCATGTCCAGAATGTCCTTGGCAAAGTAGATCACCACGCCGCCGAAAAAGGTCATAAAGCCCTGTGCCCGCTGGCTGGCGTCGTGGCCCTTGAGTGCAAGGCCGATCTGCACGATGCCAAAGCCGAGCAAAATCGCGCCAATGGCCTTGATCGCGCTGAACACAAAGTCGGACAGATTGTTAATCGCGGCCAGCGGGTCGCCAGCGGCAAAAGCGGGTGTGGCGAGCAGGAGCGCCATTGCCAGCGATGCCGCCATTGTCCAATACGCGCGTTTGATCTGCCGCGCCCGCACATCCATTGGCACCGGTGTTTCATCAATGCTTCTTTTCTGCTTCATCAGACGATTCATCAGTTTCATTGATTTCCTCCAATTCAATCCATTCATAGTGTTGTAGGGTTTCCTCCGGCACTTTGTCCGGCTCCAGCGTTTCGATTTCCGCGGCAGGCAGGGTGGCCGCGCCCTGCATGTAGTCGTGCGGCATTACATAGGGCGCGCTGCCGCCGTCCGGCGTAAACCGGATATTGGGGTGCCGCAGGATGTCATACTTTTTGTCGATCACCGGGTCTTCGCTGCTCATCAAAAGCAGGGCATCCCCGCGTCCGATGCGCCGCACCTCGTCCGGCGTCAGCAGCTCGCGGCCCGCCGATTGGCGGCTCTCGCTGGACGAGCCACGGCTGCCTTTCCCGATGCTCTGCGAGGTCGTGCGCTCGGTCTCCTTGCCCATAATCTTGGATAAATACTCGAACGTTCCAAACTCATTGCCCCCAAGGTAAAGCATGGTGTCGCAGTTTCCCAAAAGCCCCTCCCAATCATCCTTGAACAGCATTTTGATCTGCGCGATGTTCTGCAGGATGATGTCGCAGCTAATGTTCCGGCTGCGGCAGACGCTGAGAATATTTTGAAAGTTGCTGGGCAGGGCAACATTCGCAAACTCGTCCATCATAAAGCGGACATGGACGGGCAGCGCGCCGTGGTAGTCCGGGTTTGAATCCGCCAGCCGGAAAAGCTGGTCAAAGAGCTGCGTGTACAAAATCGTCACAAGGAAGTTGTAGGTCTGGTCGTGATCCGGAATCACGCAAAAGATCGCGCGGCGCTCGGTGCCAAGCCGCGGCAGAAACGTCTCGTCCCGGCTTGTCATCTCGGCAAAACGGCGGGTATTGAACATATACAGATTTGCCGCCGCCGAGATCAGCACCGATTGCAGTGTTTTGGTGCTGCCCAGCTTGAATGAGTGGTATTGCATTACGGCAGGATGATCCGGCTCCCGGCCCTCCAATTCCTCAAACAGCAGGTCAAGCGGGTTTGGCCCCATCTCGCCCTCGGTCAGTTGGCAATGGAGGATCATGTACATCAGCATCGCAAAATTCTGCTCCTCCGGCGGGGTCTCGTACATTAAATATAGAAGCATGGCCGAAATCAGCATCATGGTGGAATCATCCCAAAACTTGTCGCCGCCCGCGGGCACGTCCTTTGCCTTGGTGTTATGCACCAGCGCGAGATCGGAAGAGCACACGTCTGAACTCCAGTCACGCACGGACATCTC
>CANCXY010000020.1 GCA_947381875.1 uncultured Clostridia bacterium
TCGCGCAAGATGGGATTCCAAAGGGGGCTTGCCCCCTTTGGCGGAGTCCAGAGGCAGAGCCTCTGGCAGGATTCCAAAGGGCAGCGCCCTTTGGGCAGGTCCGGGCGGCAGCCCGGCGGAGAGGGAGGAAATGCTTATGGAACAGATGGGACAGGGCATGAAACTGCTGCACGGTGGGGACTACAACCCGGAACAGTGGCTGGACAGCCCGGAGGTGCTGGAAGAAGATATCCGGCTGATGCGGCAGGCGCATGTCAACTGCGTGTCGATGGGCATGTTTGCCTGGGGCGTGCTGGAACCGGAGAACGGGCGGTATGAATTGGACTGGCTGGAAGGGATCGTCAGCCGGTTGTATGAAAACGGGATCTATACCATTTTGGCTACGCCGACAGGCGCGGTGCCGCCGTGGATGGCCGCCCAGTATGAGGAAGTGCGTCAGACCGACGAAAACGGGGTGCGTCTGCTGGCGGGCAACCGGCATAATTTCTGCCCAAGTGCGCCGGTGATGCGTGCGAAAGCGCGCGCTGTCGACGAGGCGCTCTCCCGGCGTCTGGGGCGGCATCCGGGGGTAATCGGGTGGCACCTCTCCAACGAGTATGGCGGCAACGGGCGCTGGGCCGACTGCCACTGTGAACATTGTCAGCAGGCGTTCCGGCGCTGGCTGCAAGCGCGGTACGGCACACTGGACGCGCTGAACAAGGCGTGGTGGACGCGCTTCTGGAGCCACACCTATACCGACTGGCAGCAGATACACAGCCCGTCGCCGCGCGGGGAAAGCTCGCTGCATGGGTTGAAATTAGACTGGAAACGGTTTGTCAGCGACCAACTGCTGGATTTCTGCAAAATGGAGGCCGACGCCGTGCGCGTGTACAGCGATTTGCCCGTCACCACCAATATGATGCGCTTTTTTGCGCCGCTGGATTACTTCAAATGGGCCAAAGTGTTAGATGTCATCTCCTGGGACAACTACCCCTATTGGCACAGCGGCCCCGATGAGATCGGCGAGGCCGTCGAGACGGCGGCGGCACATACGCTGATGCGCAGCTTGAAAAAGGCTCCGTTCCTTATGATGGAAAGCACGCCCTCGGTCGTCAACTGGCGGCCTGTGAATACGCTCAAGCGCCCCGGCATGCACGCGCTCTCCTCTTTGCAGGCTGTCGCGCATGGGTCGAACAGCGTCCAGTATTTCCAGTGGCGGAAAAGCCGCGGCTCGTGCGAAAAATATCACGGCGCGGTAATCGACCACAAAAACGGCGCGGATACCCGCGTGTTTCGGGATGTTGCGTCTTTGGGGGAACGGTTGGAAAAGCTCTCCGGCCCTGTCTGCCGCAGCTGCAACCGACCCGCCGTCGCGATGGTGTTCGACTGGGAGAACATGTGGGCCGTGCAGGACGCGTGCGCCGTGGAAAAGCCCCTCGACTATCAGGGATTGTTCCTCACCTATTTCCGCGCGTTCTGGGAACAAGGCGTAGATGTGGATATTGTGGATATGGATGGGGCGCTGGATGGGTACGCACTGGTTGCCGCGCCGCTGAACTACATGTACAAGCCGGGATACGCCGAAAAGGTGCGCGCCTTTGTGGAGCGGGGCGGCGTGTATGTCACGACGTATTGGAGCGGCGAAGTGGATGAAAATGATCTATGCTTTTTGCAGGAACATCCTCTGCGCGACGTATTAGGCATCCGCACGGAGGAGATCGACGCGCCCGGACCCTACTGGAAAAACGCGGTGGAGTACGCGGGCCATCGGTACGCCGTGACAGGGCTGTGCGCGCTGGTCCATGCGGAGAGCGCCAGCGTCCTGGCCGCCTACACCGACGACTTCTATCAAGGGTATCCGGCGCTGACGGAAAACCGTTTCGGCAAGGGCGCGGCATACTTTATCGCCTCCCAGAACGAGCAGGCCGCCATCGGCGCAATGACAGACCGCTTCCTGCGCAGGGCAGGCGTCTCCTGCGGGTTCTGCGGCACGCTTCCCGCGGGCGTGACTGTTTCGGGCAGGGTGATTGAGAGCGGCGAAGGGCAGGGGCAGTTACTTTGGTTTTTGCAGAACTTCAATCGGGAGGGGGCTGTGGTTCCGCTGTTCGCCCCTTACCGCGATATGGAAACGGGCGCGGAGTGGGAAAGCAAAGTGGAAATGCCGGCGTTCTCGTGTGTAGTGTTGGCGGAAACGGAGCCGCCGGTCGAAAAGAAATAAGATACGTTTATGAAGGACAGTCTGGAAATGGCTGTCCTTTGTGCTATAGCTTTGTACACAGTGGTCAAGGCCTACGCTATGCAGGTTTGCATAGCATTCCTCCAAGAACAGCCATATATCTTCATAGAGCGCAGGCTGGCTTTCTTTCACGGACAGGTAAGGGAATCCCTACGGGGGCGCGCTCACGTCTGCGGAAAACCCGCCTTGTTGACAGAATCTCATGCGTTTGCTATACTTCTGCCAGCATCTTTATAAAGGAGGGCACTCATCATGGCAGAAGCAACCGCCCTGCGGCCGCACCACGGAATGTGCCTCGCCTTTTTTGTGGGCGAAGGCTACAGCGAAGGTTTTTCCGCGCATATGGGCACTGTAAAACGGCATCTTTCGGAGGAAACGCCTGTGCGGCTCACAGTGGGCGCGGACGTGATTTGCGCCGCGTGCCCCAACAACAGCGGCGGCGTGTGTGAGAAACCCGCGCTTGTGGCGGGGTATGATAACGAAGTCCTGCGCCTGTGCGGCCTGTCCGATGGGCAGGTGTTACCTTACGGCGTGTTCCGCGACCTGGTGCACACGCGCATCCTCGCGGCGGGCAGGCGGCGCGGTATCTGCGGCGGGTGCCAGTGGGACGCGCTGTGCGGGGAATAGTGCCGCGCTCCGCTCTTTTACATTTTATAATTCGCGATTGACAAGCCCCGCATTCGCACCCTATAATAGGATTATCAAACCCACACGAAAGCCGGGCTTTCGTTTTTACGGGAGTGTCCGCGTCGCGGCGCTATTGCCGTGTATTTCCCCACCCTACGGGCAGGAAATACACAAAAGCACTCCGCTTTGGACACGCCCACTTTCACACTTTCTATAAAGGAGCATGTTCGTATGGATGTAAAAGCACTCGTCTCCCAAATGACATTGGAAGAAAAGGCCGGGCTGTGTTCCGGTCTGGATTTCTGGCACACAAAACCCGTCGAGCGCCTGGGCGTGCCCTCGGTGATGGTGAGCGATGGCCCCCACGGGCTGCGCAAGCAGGATGACGCCGCCGATCATTTAGGCGTAAACGACAGCATCGAAGCCGTGTGCATGCCCGCGGCGTGCGCCACCGCCGCCTCGTTCGACCGCGCGCTGATCGGCAGGATGGGCGAGGCCATTGGCGACAGCTGTCAGCATGAGAAGCTGTCCGTCGTGCTGGGGCCGGCTGTCAATATCAAGCGTTCGCCGCTGTGCGGGCGCAATTTCGAGTATTTCTCCGAGGACCCCTACCTCGCGGGCGAGATGGCGGCCTCGTTTATCGGCGGCGTACAGAGCCGGAACGTCGGCACCTCCATCAAGCATTTCGCGGCCAACAATCAGGAACACCGCCGCATGAGTTCGAGTTCCAACGCCGACGAACGCACCCTGCGCGAAATATATCTGCCCGCGTTTGAGACAGCTGTCAAAAAGGTGCAGCCGTGGACGGTGATGTGTTCGTATAACCGCATCAACGGCGTATACGCCTCCGAAAACCCCTGGCTGCTCACGGATGTCCTGCGCAAAGAATGGGGGTTCGAGGGCTATGTGATGAGCGACTGGGGCGCGGTCTCCAACCGCGTGGCAGGCGTCGCCGCCGGGCTGGATCTGGAAATGCCCGCGTCCGGCGGCATCAACGACCAGAAGATTGTGGAGGCCGTGCGCGCGGGGAAATTGGATGAAGCTGTCGTCGACCAGGCGTGCGAGCGCATTTTGACGATCAACTACCGCTATCTGGAAAACGCGAAACCCGAAACGCCGTGGGACAAAGAGGCCGATCATCTGCTGAGCGCCAAGATTGCCGCCGAGTGTATGGTGCTTCTGAAAAACGAGGGCGAGCTGCCGCTGGCAAAGGACGCGAACGTCGCGTTCATCGGCGAATTTGCGGAAAAGCCGCGTTTCCAGGGCGGCGGCAGCTCGCATATCCACTGCTTCAAAACGACCCCCGCCCTGCACGAGGCCAGGGCGCGCAGGCTGAACGTCACCTATGCGCAGGGCTACTGCGCGGACGCGGACACAGCCAGCGAGGAGCAGATTGCCGAGGCTGTGTCGGCGGCGAAAAACGCGGCGGTGGCCGTGGTGTTCGCGGGCCTGCCCGACGCCTATGAATCCGAAGGCTACGACCGCACCCATATGTCCCTGCCCGCGTGCCAGAACCGGCTGATTGAGGCCGTGGCGGCGGCGAACCCTCACACCGTCGTGGTGCTGCACAACGGGTCGCCGGTGGAAATGCCGTGGCTGGACCGCGTGGCGGGCGTGCTGGAAGCGTACCTGGGTGGACAGGCTGTCGGTATCGCGGCAGTGGATGTGCTGTACGGCGACGCGAACCCCTGCGGCCATCTGCCTGAAACCTTCCCCCGCCAGCTCTCCGACAACCCCTCCTACCTTTTCTACGGCGGCGAGGGCAATGAGGTGGATTACCGCGAGGGCGTGTTTGTCGGCTACCGCTACTATGATAAAAAGCAGATGGACGTGCTGTTCCCCTTCGGGTTCGGGCTTTCCTACACCACCTTTGCCTGCTCCAATCTGCGCCTGAGCGCCGATTCCATCACGGACAACGACATACTGACCGCCACTGTCACGGTGACGAACACGGGTACACGCGCGGGCAAGGCCGTTGTGCAGCTCTATGTGGGCGATAAGGAAAGCACCGTAAAGCGCCCGGTGCGGGAACTGAAAGGCTTTGAAAAAGTCGCATTGCAGCCAGGCGAGTGCCGGGATGTGGTGTTCACGCTGGACAAACGCGCGTTCGCCTACTGGAACACGCGTCTGCATGACTGGCATGTGGAGAGCGGCATGTTCACCATTGAGGTTGGGCAGTCCTCCCGTGATATCGAGGCTTCGTCGGAAGTGGCAGTGGAATCGACCGTCCGCGTGCCACAGACCTTCACGATGGATTCCATCTTCCGCGATATTTTCGCCGACCAGAAAGCGCGGGAAATCGTTATGCCCCTGTTGGACGGCATGCGCAATACACTGGGCGGCGGAAGCGGCGCGGCCCAGGCGGCTATCTCCCCGGAAATGATGCTCTCCATGATGAACGATATGCCCCTGCGCGGCATCCTGAGCTTTGGCGGCGGCGCGGTCAAACAGGAAATGCTCGACCAGCTTCTGAACACGCTGAACGCGCTGTAATCTATGAAGCGGGGATGGCAGCTTTCGCGTTTCTGAACACGCTAAGCGCACCATATAAAGTTGGTTGGCGGCGTAGAGCAGGGCAATAATTTTCGCGTTTCTGCCCCCTGCCAAACATATTATTCAATTTCAAAAAATTCCCTCTCGCCCATACGCCAGTATGGGCGAGATATTAAAAGTTTCGCCGGCCTTTTCAAAGGCCGCGGAGGATTCCAAAGGGGGCGGCGCCCCCTTTGGGACGTTTCCGCACACTGCGCGGCGCAGGAAAGGAACCTATCATCTATGCAGGAAAACCAGTTATCTTCCCGGATCGTTCATGAGGTGCAGAAAACCGTGGTGGGCAAGGGCGAGATCGTGCTAAAAGTGCTGCTGGCTATCCTCGCGCGGGGGCACGTCCTGTTAGAGGACATCCCTGGCGTGGGCAAAACCACGATGGCTATCGCGTTTTCCAAAGCGCTGGGACTGCGCTATAACCGCGTACAGTTCACGCCGGACGTGATGCCCTCCGACCTGACGGGTTATTCCCTCTACAACAAAGCCACAGGCCAGATGCAGTATCAGCCTGGGGCTTTGCTGTGCAACCTGTTTTTGGCCGACGAGCTGAACCGGGCCACCAGCCGCACGCAGTCAGCACTGCTGGAGGCAATGGAGGAGGGGCGCGTGACGGTGGACGGCGCTTCCCACGCCATCCCCGACCCCTTCCTCGTCATCGCCACACAGAACCCCGCCGGGGCCTCCGGCACACAGCTCCTGCCCGATTCGCAGTTGGACCGCTTCGCTTTGCGCCTGACGATGGGTTACCCTTCCCCTGCTGACGAACTGCGGCTGCTGAAACGCAAGATGGGCGGCAAAGCCCAGGACGCCGTCTCGCAGGCTGTAACCGCCGAAGAACTGCGCGGCATGCGCGCGAAAGTGGACGAAACCTATATCGAAGATTCCGTCTTGGACTATATCCTGCGCCTGGTGCGCGCCACGCGGGAGGACGCGCAGCTCGCCCAGGGGGCCAGCCCCCGCGCGGCCATCTCCGTGGCGAACCTGGCGCGCGCCTCCGCCTATCTGCACGGCCGCGACTATGTTATACCGCAGGATGTCTCGTTCGTGTGGGTGGACGCCATCGCGCACCGCCTGATCCTGCCCGCGGGGGCGGCGGGCGATTCGCACCGCACCGCCGCCATCGCCGCCCGCGTACTGGACGCCGTCCGCGCGCCCGCCATCCGGTGAGCGGCATGGCGGGGCGACGGATTTTTTTCTGCCTGCTCGTATGCGGGGTGCTGCTGTTCCATGTCATGACCGAGAGCTATTGGGGCCAATTCCTGCTCTTTCTGTGCGCCGCGCTGCCTGCGCTCAGCCTCCTCCTCTCCCTGCGCGCCATGCGGGGGTGCCGGGCCTCACTGGCTGCGCTGCCTCCCTCCCTGCCGCTGAACACGTCGGGTGGCTGGCAGATCGTTTTGCATATCCCCGGCGCGCTGCCGCTGGCCCGTGTGGACGTGCGGTGCAGCGAGGAAAACCTTCTGCTCGGCAAAACGCACCCCCGCCGTGCCCGCCTGGCCTGCGCGGCGGACGGCGCGTGTATCGCCCTGCCCGCTGATACCGCGCACTGCGGCCTTTTGGAACTGCGCGCCCAGCGCATTGTCGTCTGCGACCTGCTCGGCCTTTTCCGCCGCCGCCTGCCGCCGCCCGAACCGGCGCGCATGGCATGCCTGCCTATCCCCGCCGGGGAGATGCCGCCGCTCATTGCCCGCGACGGGCCGGTCCAGGCTGTCCGCACTGGCGCGGCCCCGGCGGGCGCCGCTGAGGATTACGATTTACGCGGCTACCGCCCCGGCGACCCCATCCGCACAGTACACTGGAAACTCTCCACCAAATGGGACAGCCTTATCGTGCGGGAGCCGCTGCAAACCTCCGCCGCGCTGCCGCTGCTCACGCTCGACCGCTTCGGCACGGCGGATGTGCTGGACACGCTGCTGGGGCGTTTATCCGGCCTCTCCCGCGCGCTGTTGAGCGCACAGCAGCCGCATACTGTTCTGTGGCTGGACGCGGCGGGCCAGCCGTGCCAATACGATATTACGGATGAACAGCAGCGGATGACCTGCCTGCTGGCCCTGCTGGGCAGCGCCGCCCCGCAGACCGGCAGCGCCGCCGCGCTGGACACGCGCCCGGAGCTGTGGGAGCATACGGGCCGGACCGTCGTGCGCGTGCGCGCCGAACCGGAAGGAGGCGGCGCGGATGCTTGACGAAAATAAACGCGCCCCCCTGCTGTGCGCGCTGCTGGATGGGGCCGTCGCGGTGTGCGCCCTCGTGGGGTTCACTGTGTGTTTCCTCTCCCTGTACGGCAGCACGACCAGCTTTGTTTCCGGCTCTGCCGCCGCCGCGCTGCACGCCAACGCCGCGCGGCTGGGGTATTTTGCCGCGGCCTCGGCGCTGTTTGCGGCGGCGGGCGCGGCAGTGTGGGCGCTGCCGCGCTTTTCCTCGGCTGCGGCGGGCGGGCTGGGCCTGCTGTGGTCGGGCCTGATCTGGTACAATCTGCCGCATGTGCGCAACGGCGCGGTATCCGTGGTGCGCCCTGTCGTGGCTTCCCTGGGGCAGTGCATGGGCATGGGGTGGGAGATCGCCTACCGCTCGCGCTACAGTGCCGCGCAGAACCGGCAGGATGTGCGGCTGTTTCTCCTGCTCGCCCTGGCCGGTCTGGCGCTGGCGCTCGGCTGGGCCGTGGTGCGGGCGCGGAGCTGGTGGGCAGCGGTGCTGTTCACCCTGCCGCCGCTGCTGCCCGCCATGCTGTTAGGGGTATATCCCCCTATGCCCGCGCTCGTGGCGCTCGCCGCCGCGTGGTGCGCCCTGCTGTTGGGCGGGCTTTGCCGCGCGGGCGGCCCGGCCCTGCGTGCAAGGCTCACCGGAGTATCGCTGCTCTGTTCGGCGCTGCTGCTGTCGGTCCTTCTGGCCGCCCTGCCGCGCGAAGGGTATACACGCCCGGCATGGGCGCTGGCGCTGAATGAGAAATTGATGGATTTTGGCCGTTCATTCACAAACGCCGACAACCCGTCGCCCCTGCCCGCCCCGACGGGCACCATCCGCGCGGGCAGCGCCGGGCAGGCCGACCTCTCCCACGCGGGGCCTCTGCGCTTTTCCGGGCGGACGATGCTGCGCGTGCGCACCGATTACGGCGGGCGTCTCTACCTGCGCGGGGCGTCGCTGGCGTTTTATTCGGAGGGCATTTGGGAACCCGTACCCGAAACCGCCTATATGGATCTTTCCCTGCCTGTCAGCAACGAGGGCAAGCCCGTCAGCGCGCTGCTTTTTCCCGCCGCCTTCGGCCAGCACCAGGAGGAATACAGCGCGGAAATCGAGGATGTCGGCACAGGGGGCGGGCGGGTCTACGTCCCCTACCATCCCCTTTTGCAGGATTGGGACGCGGCGGGCGTGATACCAATCGACGATGCCTATTTCGCGCGCCAGGGCCTGGGTCGGACAAACACCATTCGCTTTTCGCCGCAAGTGCTACCCCACCAGTATGTCACCCAACAAATTTTGGGGGGTAACGGTTATTATGGATTTGTGCAGGATCATTACTACCACGGCGTACCCGCCGCAGTGTTTGACGCGCTGGAAAGCGTCCCGGAGATCCAGGCGTTCCTTTCCGGCCTCTACACCAACGATTACCTCCAATGCGCCAACGACACCGCGGCCTTCCTGGCCGATCGCTGCGAATACGATCCCCAAACCCCCGCCGCGCCGGACGGCGAAGACCCCGTGATCTATTTCCTCACGGAAAGCAAACGCGGCTACTGCATGCACTTTGCCAGCGCCGCCGCGCTGCTGCTGCGGATGGTGGGCATCCCGACGCGCTATGTGAGCGGCTATGTGGCCGACTGCGTGCCTGGCGAGCGCGTCAACGTCCCCGACCGCGCCGCGCACGCCTGGATCGAGGTATGGCTCGACACTCTCGGATGGTACCCTGTAGAGGTAACGCCTGCGGCGGCAATGGAACTGTATACAACAGGCACGCTCCCCTCGGAAAGCAGCAGTTCCGAAAGCACTCCCTCATCCTCCAGCGCGTCCAGCACGGCGGAGACCCCAGCCAGCTCCTCCCGCGCGGACGCCACCCCCAGCGCCATCAGCCCCGCCGACCTCGCCGCCTTCCGGGCAATCGGCCGCCTGCTCCTGTGGGCCGCGTCCCTTTTTGCCCTCCTCTGGCTGGGCCAGGCCCTGCCCAAACGACTGCGGGCGCGCCGCCTTGCTGATAAAAACGTGAACCGCGCCGCCCTTTACGCCTACCGTTGCCTGCGCCGGCTCTCCCGCTGGGGCGGCAGGGTGCCTCCGCAGGCCATCGAACTGGCGCAGAAAGCCCGTTTCAGCCGCCACACCCTCACCCCCTCGGAAATCGCCTTCCTGCGCGGCCTCGTCGACCAGCAGCGCGCCTGCCTCTGCGCCGCCCTCCCCCAGCCGTGGGCAATCATTTTCCGCTATCTCTGGGGTGCGGGTCCGCTAAAAAATGTTTACAAACGAGAAATTTAGTGTTATAATTTAGGATAAAATTCTATTAAGGAGAGGTTGAATCATGGCGAAGGCAGTGCGGATGGCGGATATCGCCGAACGGCTCGGCGTCAGTATCGTATCTGTCTCCAAAGCGCTGGCCGGGAAAAGCGGCGTGAGCGAGGAAATGCGCGCGAAGATCGAGGAAACAGCACAGGAAATGGGCTACCAGACCCTCGCCGCGCGCGGGAAAGCCCCCGTGGGCGGCAGTGAATGTATTGGCGTGGTGGTCGCGGACCGCTTTTTCAATGAGAATACCTTTTATTCCAACCTCTACCGCGAGCTGCTGCGCGCCAGCGCATTGATGGGCGTGAGCGTGATGATGGAGATTGTAATGCAGGACACCGAACGGAGCCGCACCCTGCCGAATTTTATCCTCAACCACAAGGCCGACGGCGTGCTGTTTATGGGCGAGATGGAGGACCGCTATATCACGGCCGCCACACAGAGCGGCCTGCCCTTCGTGCTGCTGGATTTCTACTCCGATACGTCCCCCTCCTGGGACAGCATCTGCTCCGATAACGTGAACGGCGGCTATCAGCTCACACAGCACCTCATCCAGCAGGGCCGGCGGCGCATCGCCTATGTTGGCAGCATCAGCGCCACCAGCAGCATCATGGACCGGTATCTGGGCTATATCAAGGCCCTTCTGCGCGCCGGCATCCCCCCGCGCGAGGAATGGCGCATCGAGGACCGCGACGCCGACGGGCTGTATATCCCCCTTGCGCTGCCGGACGATATGCCCGACGCCTTTGTGTGCAACTGCGACGAGGTGGCCTCCCATCTGGTGCAGCACCTCCAGCACCTAAGATACCATGTCCCCCGCGATATCGCCGTAGCCGGGTACGACGATTTTCGCTTTTCCACCGCCTGCCGTCCCCCCCTGACAAGCTACCGCGTGGATATCGCCGCTATGGCCGCCGCCGCCGTGGCCCAGCTTTTGAGGAAAATTTCTGGCGCGCGCGTCGATACATCCTCTATGGTTATCCCCGGTTCCCTCATCGTGCGGGAATCTACCCTGCTCACCCCTTGAAAGCCGGAAAAGCCATTTTCCCTTTTCCGGCCGCGCCTCCGGCGGGGAAACACCCAAAAATCCCGCCCCGGCCTGGGCATTCCTGAGAAACGCGCCCCTCTGGGAAGCTAAATTTTTAGCTTCCCTTTTTTTGTGTCTCTCCCGCTGAGTACGCCGGTTTTTTTCGTCTCTCCCGCGTTTATTTTGGCAAGAGTGCAAAAAATCTCCCTCTTATTTGTGCATTCTCCCGATTCTTTCGCAAATTTTCGCTTTCCTCTTGACTTAAAAGAAAAGAAATATTAAACTAAATACAACGTAATGATTCGGCTAAAATACAGGATAACTTAGCCGAACCTTATACAGAAGGATTTAGGGAGGAAAAAACGATGAAAAAGGCATTGGCATTGATCCTGGCCGCCATGCTCGCGCTCACCCTGTTCGCGGGCTGCGGGGGGCGGCAGCAGTTCCGGTACATCGTCGTCGGGCAGCACAGGCGGCGGTTCCAGCGCGGCATCCGGCGGCACGGGCGGCGCGCCCGAAGGCGTTCCCACCATTGACAAGATTACCCTTTCCACCAAGGACAAACCCGGCGACTATGCCGACCTGTCCGCCAGCATCAAAATTCTGACAGACCGCACCGATATTGTCGACACTGTATACGCCGAGTATGTGAAGCAGTTCAACGAAGTATACCCCAACATCCAGGTAGAATACGAGGCGGTTTCGGACTACGAAAACTCCCTGAAACTGCGCATGACGACTGGCGACTGGGGCGACATCTGCTTTATCCCCGCCGCTGTCACCAAGGATAAGATGGGCGATTACTTCATCCCTCTCGGCGACCAGGCCACGCTGGACGCGATCTACAACTTCATCCCGGATAAGTCGTTCGGCGGCCAGGTATACGGCATCTGCAACGGCGGCAACGCGAACGGCGTAGCGTACAATAAGCGCATCTGGGACGAAGCAGGCATCACGAGCGTGCCCAAGACGCCGGAAGAATTTTTGGAGGACCTTCAGAAGATCAAGGATAAGGGCGAGGCCATTCCGCTTTACACAAACTTTGCGGATTCCTGGTGCCTGGGCCAGTGGGACTCCTTTATCTTCGGCTCCGCCACCGGCGACCCGGAGTTCCGCAACAAAATGCCCCATATGAAAGATCCGTTCGCAAAGCGCGACAACGGCTCCGGCCCCTACGCGGTGTTCTATGTGATGTATGAAGCCGTCGCACGCGGCCTGGTAGAGGACTCCCCCTCCTCCACGGACTGGGAATCCAGCAAGAACCGCATCAATAAGGGCGAGATTGCGACAATGGTGATCGGGAGCTGGGCCGTGCAGCAGTTCAAAGAAGCGGGCGATACCCCGGACGACGTGCGGTATATGCCGTTCCCCATCAGCGTTGACGGCACAGTGTATGCGGGCGCGGGCGGCAACTACGCGTTCGGCATCAACAAGAAGTCCAGCCAGGACAACCAGATCGCCGCGATGGTCTATGTAAAGTGGCTGTTGGAAGCCTCCCCGATGTACAAAGACGAGGGCAGCGTGCCCGCGCTGAAAACCGGCGAAATGCCCGATTTCCTGGCGGACTTTGAGGGCATCGAGCTTGTGAGCAACGCCGCCGCGCCGGAAGGTGAAGAAGCGCTGTTCGACGAAGTGAACAACGAGAGCGAAGTCGGCATCAACACCTCGAACGACCCGAAGGCCGTCATCATTGAATCCGCGCTGAAGGGCACGGCCACCTTTGATGAGCTGATGGACGACTGGAACGCCAAGTGGAGCAAGGCACAGGAGACCTTGGGCGTGGAAGTGAACCAATAAACAAAAACCATCCCTGACCGCCGGGCGGCCGCGCACGCGACCACCTGGGGGAGTGTCCGAAGCAAAACGCATTTCCCCGCCCCGGCGGATGGGGGGATACGGACAAATGGTTCGGGCACTCCCTCGCCCGGTATTTTACCGCCCGAAAACAAAGAAAAAAGGGCATGTCCCAGCGCGAAGATCCTTTCCGTGTATATCCCCGCCCTACGGGCGGGGGAAATATATCAAAACACCCCGCTTTGGACACGCCCGGAAAAAGGATGAGGAGGATCGCTATGGCCGCTCCCGAAAGAACGCTCGCCAAAGAGCGCAGTCCTTTCATGAAATGGCTTTTGAATGACAAAACACAGCGCGTGCTGATTATGGTTTCCTTTATGGCCGCGCCGCTGATTTTATTGGCGCTGTTTACTTATGTACCGTTTTTGAAAATGATTCAGTTCAGCCTGTACAACCGCGACTACCTCAGCATGGGGCGGTTCGTGGGGCTGCAAAACTACATTGACGTATTCCAGCGCGAGGATATTTTCGGCACCCTGCTTGTCAGCGTATACTATATGGTGGGCGGCGAGGGCATTTACAAAGCGTGCATGTTCTTCCCGTACCTGATCTGCGGTATTGCCGTCGGCTTTATCTTCAAATTCTTCTATGTGCAGGGCGGCGTGCTGGACAGTATTCTGATGCTGTTCGGGATGTCTCAGGAAAACATTCCGCTGTGGCTGGAAAACGAGGCCATCAACAACCCCGCGCTGGTAGCCACTTCGGTATGGCGCTATATGGGGCAGAACATGGTGCTGTTCCTGGGCGCGATGATGTCCGTCAACTCCGATCTGTACGAGGCGGCGGCGCTGGACGGCGCGAACAAATGGCAGACGTTCAAGCATATCATCCTGCCCTCCATCTCCACGATTGTCACGCTGAACCTCATTACCTCGATTTCCGGCTCCCTCTCCGCGTTTGAGCCGCCGTATGTTATCACGAACGGGCGTTTCGGTACCGGCACCTATTTTGTGGTGATGAACCGTATCGCGCACGAAAACCAGAAAGTGGGCCTGGCCTGCGCCATGGCTGTGGTGCTGCTGGCAATCATCTTCGTATGCACCATCATTCAAAAGGTGCTGATGCGCAAGCTGTTCCCGAACGGGTCCGACGCCGAGGCCTACCGCGCCGCGAAAGAGGACCGCGCACGCCGCAAAAAGATCCGCGAGATCGAAAGAATGAAAAAGAAGGGGGCGCGCTGATATGGCAGCGACACTTACACGCAACAAGTTGGCCGGTGAATCGGACTCCCCGCGCGTCGGCGCGATACTCTTTGGCATTCTGAAATATTTCCTGCTCACGGTTACAGCCATTATCTGTCTGGTGCCCGTCGTGGTCTGCGTTTTCACCGCGTTCAAGACGGACGAGGAATACGCCACCACCAGCGTACTGACGCTACCCAAGACGTTCTTCCGGCTGGAAAACTTCAAAGTCGCCATTGAGCGCGCGGATATGCTGCGCTGCTTTATGAATACGGGCATTGTGCTTATCTTCGTTCTGATCCTCTCCATCTTTATCAGCGCGATGCTGGCGTATATTTTGAACCGGTTCAAGTTTCCGGGTAACGGCCTCATCCGCAGCCTGTTCCTGTTCGCCTCGCTCCTGCCGGGCATTGCCACGCAGGTCACGGTATATCAGATCATGTACCAGTTAAACTTCATCAATCATCTGTACGGCTATATTATCGTATTATGCGGCACGGACATTATCTCAATCTATATTTTCCTTCAGTTCTTTGAGAATCTGCCGCGCTCACTGGATGAAAGCGCTATCCTGGACGGCTGCACCTATTTTGGCGTTTTCTTCAAAATCCTGTTCCCGCTGCTCAAGCCCGCCATTGTGACAAGCTGCCTGCTGAAAGGCGTGTCGGTGTACAACGAATACTATATGTCGAACCTGTACCTGACAAAGAAGGAACTGCGCACCATTTCCACCGCGCTGTACACCTTCACCGGGCCTTATGGCAACCAGTACAACTACATCTGCGCGGGCGTGCTGATTACCATCCTGCCGATTCTCATCTTGTTCCTTGTTTTCCAGCGTCAGGTATACAGCGGCATGGCGGCGGGCGCTGTGAAAGAATAACCTCCTCATTTTCTCTCCTTACAGTAGATAGGCCCTCTCTGATTGAGAGGGCTTATTTACAAACCAGGCTTTTTCCAGAGGGCGCCGCCCTCTGGACTCCTGCCAAAGGGGCGCAGCCCCTTTGGAATCCCATCTTGTTGGCAATTTTGTAAAAGAGCGGGAAATTTTCGTTCTGTTCCTTTACAAACGCGGCGGCTTGTGTATAATTACAAAGAGGGGTGCAAAGATGAACGCAAAAATGAACGCGGACAACCCGTTTTTCCGCTTTATGTCCCTGTTGGGAGACCTGCTTCTGTTGAGCCTCGTGTGGCTGATATGCTCCCTGCCCATTGTCACGGCGGGGGCCTCCACGCTTGCCCTGTTCGCGGTGGCGCACAAGCTGGCGCGGAAGGATAAGACCTGCCGTATCCTGCGCGATTTTTTCCGCGCGTTCCGGCGGGACCTGAAACAGGCCACAACGCTCTGGCTCCCCCTGCTTCTGGTCGCCGCGCTGCTGATTTTTGACTTTTTCTATGCGCGCGATATGGCCCAGCCGTGGAATGGGCTGCTGACGGCGGGGTCGGTGGCGGGGCTGCTGGTATGGATCGCGGCCTTGGGGTGGGGCTTTGCGCTGCTGTCGCGCTTCGTCTACGCGCGCGGACGTGACGCCATCAAAAACGGGCTTGCCCTGACAGTACGCCACCCGCTCGCTACCGTGGTGATGTTCCTGCTGGCGCTTTGGCCCGCCGTAGTATTTGCGCTTTCGCCCGAAGTTTTCCTCTATCTGCTCCCCTTCCTCCTCCTGTTCGGACCCGGTGCCAGCGCGCTCGCCCTCGCCCATGCCGTCCGCCCCACCATCGCGGCATTGGAAGCCGAACGCGGCTTTGTGGAACCCACCAACACCCCGGATCCATAAATTTTCCGTGTATTTCCCCGCCCGCGTACAGCGGTGCAGGTGATGGGTTTCCAAAGGGGGCTTGCCCCCTTTGGCGGAGTCCAGAGGCAGAGCCTCTGGGGCACACAGCAGAAATTTCTATTTTATGAGGTTCACGTTATGATCGTCTTTAACGAAGCAGAAAAAATATTCACCCTGTTCACACCGCATACCTGCTACCAGATGAAAGTGGACGCGCAGGACCGCCTGCTCCATACCTGGTACGGACGGCGGCCGGAAAACGCGGCGGACTGCCCCGACTTTTCCGAAACCCGCGTGACGCACCTGGACCCCGGCTGCTGGCCCGATTTGCTCCCGCTGGAATACAGCGCGCCGGGCGTGGGGGACAACCGCGTGCCCGCCGTCGTGCCTGAATACGCCGACGGCACCGAGGCGGCGGAGCTGCTTTACGCGGGCTATTCCATCCAGAAAGGCAAGTACGCGCTTCCCGGTTTGCCCGCTTTCCGGGCGTCAGATGAGGCTGAGAGCTTGTGTATCACATTGCGCGACGCGGCGGGGCTGGAGACGGCGCTCTGGTACGCTGTGTATGCGGACTGCGACGTTATCACGCGCGCCGCTGTGTTTACGAACCGGGGCGGCGCGCCGCTGACATTGCGCAAGGCGGGCAGCTTTTGTCTGGATATGCCGGGCTGGCCGCTCGACCTCCTCACGCTGGACGGCGCGTGGGCGGGCGAACGGACGGTCCACCGCGCGCCGCTGCGTCCGGGGGAACAGACAATCGGCAGCGTGAAGGGCGTGCCGGGGCATGGGCACAGCCCCTCGGCGGTCCTCTGTACGCCGGACGCCACCGAAACGGGCGGCGAGTGCTGGGGTGTGACGCTTGTATATAGCGGCAGTTTCGCGCTCACGGCGGAGCAGTGCGAAGCGGGTACGCGCATTGTGGGAGGCGTTCATCCGTACCACTTCGCGTGGACGCTCGCGCCGGGGGAAACATTTGCCACGCCGGAGGCGGCGTTTGTGTACAGCGATACGGGGTTGGGCGAGATGAGCCGCCGGTTCCATCGCGCTATCCGCGCGCACCTGCTGCCGCCCCGATGGACGAGGCGCGACCGCAAACGCCCGGTGCTGATCAATAGCTGGGAGGCGTTTTATTTCGATTTCGACGAGGAACGTCTGATGGAGCTGGCGCGCGCCGCACGCAGGGCGGGCATCGACCTGTTTGTGCTGGATGACGGCTGGTTTGTGGGGCGCAAGGCGGAGACGACAAGCCTGGGCGACTGGCGCGCCGACCCCGAAAAACTGCCGGACGGCCTGCCGGGGCTGTGCCGCCGGATGAATGAAATCGGGATGGAATTGGGGATCTGGGTGGAGCCGGAGGCCATCAGCCCGGACAGCGATTTGTTCCGCGCGCACCCGGACTGGGCGCTTGTAATTCCGGGCCGCAGACCGTTTGAGATACGCAACCAGTATACGCTTGATTTCTCCCGCCCGGAGGTCGTGGACGGCATCTGGCAGCAGCTCGACGCCATGCTCTCCTCCTGCCCCATCCGCTACCTGAAATGGGATATGAACCGGGGGCTTGCGACGGTGTACAGCGCCGCACTGCCCGCCGCACGGCAGGGGGAGGTTTACCACCGCTATGTGCTGGGCGTGTATGAATTGCAGCGGCGGCTGACAGAGGCGTATCCCGATCTGCTTGTGGAGAACTGCGCGGGCGGCGGCGCGCGCTTTGACTGCGGTATGCTTTACTATACGCCGCAAATCTGGACAAGCGACAATACGGACGCGCGCGCCCGACTTTCCATCCAATACGGCACAAGTATGATCTACCCCTGCGAGACAATGGGCGCGCATTTTTCCAGCATACCAAACCATTGCACGGGGCATCTTTCCTCGATGGACGCGCGAATGGCGCTGGCGCTCTCCGGCACCTTCGGCTTTGAGCTGGATCTGACGAAATATTCGGAGGAGGAATTGGCGCAGCTCACGCCGTTTATCGACTGGTTCCACGCGCATAACGCGCTTTTGCGAAGCGGCGAGCTGTACCGTTTGACGCCCCCTACGGCGGATAACTTAGGCGCGGCATGGTGCTTCGCCGCACCTGACGCGGGGGAAGCGGCAGTGTTCTGCGTAGGGTCGGCGCTGGCCGGGCGCGGCGAACGGTGCCCCAGGCTTGCTTTGCGGGGGCTGGATGAGAACGCGGTGTATGAGGATGAGGAGGGCAGGCGCTATACGGGATTCGCTCTGCAAACGTTCGGGCTGCCTTTGCCTGGGACAATGGGGCAGACGCCCGCGGCAAAGTGGTATCTGCGGCGGGTGGAGTAACTGTATAAAAATACAACAGGCGCGACGGGAATTTTTCCCGCCGCGCCTGTGCTTTGTGATGGAAAAGCCGTTAAAATCAAATATCTGTTTCTATAAAATGTACCGTAGAATTCTCCCAATATTTTTGGAAAATGCTCTTATCCCTTTCATCAAAGTTCAACTGATACATTCTAAAGGTCACTAAAATATCTTTGGGCTGCCATTGTTCCTCATAAGAATATTGATACCGCATGCCTACCTGTTTCATAACATTGCCGCTGCGGGGATTGTTTACGTCATGGGTTGCGGTAATATAAGCAATAACCCCATCCTTTTTTACCTGTTCTATAACGGCTTTCGCTGCTTCTGCGGTAATCCCCCGGTGCCAAAACGCTTTACGCAGGCCATAGCCGAAATCATGGCCTTCGTCCATATCGACCTTGATATAACCGATTGGATCGTTATCCTCTTTCAGGCAAATTGCATACGCGTAAGCCTGCGGCTTTTTATACTCTGCCACATATCTCGTTTCAAAAAACAATCGCGCTTCCCCCACGCTTTTCACAGGGAACCACGGTAAAAAAGTATTGGCATCCTTGTCCGCCAGTATCAAATATAGTGCTTCTATATCCTTTTCTGTAAATTTTCGCAATATAAGCCTTTCCGTTTGCAGCGTTGGCGTATTCATATATTTCTCCTTATATTCCAAAAACGCCCGGAAAAAGGAAACATCCTTCTCCGGGCATTCTATCCTTTTTATCCCCCCAGATACGCCTTGCGCACCTGGTCGTTATCGGCAAGCTCCTTCGCGTCGCCGGACATTACGATTTTCCCCGTCTCCAGCACATACGCGCGGTTCGCGATTTCCAGTGCCATCTTCGCGTTCTGCTCCACCAGCAGCACCGTCACGCCCGACTCATTCACGTCATGGATGATGCGGAAAATCTCTTTCACTAAAAGCGGGGAAAGCCCCATCGACGGCTCATCTAACAGCATCATCTTTGGCTTGCACATCAGCGCTCGGCCGATTGCCAGCATCTGCTGTTCACCGCCGGAGAGCGTGCCTGCAATCTGCTTACGGCGCTCTTTCAGGCGCGGCAGGCGCTCAAACACCATCTCATAATCCTTCACAATGGCCTCCGCGCCGTCCTTGCGGGTGTACGCGCCAAGCTCCAAATTCTGCTGTACCGTCAGGTGCGAAAACACGCGCCGCCCCTCCGGCACCTGCGTGAGGCCGAGGGAAATGATCTTATGCGCGTCCATATGACTGATGGCCTTGTCACAGAAGGTGATCTCGCCCTGCTTCGGCTTGAGCAGACGGGAAATGGCGTGGAGCGTCGTGGTCTTGCCCGCGCCGTTCGCGCCAATCAGCGTGACGATTTCGCCCTCGTTCACCTCAAAGGAAATGCCCTTGATGGCGTTGATCGCGCCGTAGTTGACTACAAGGTCCTTCACTGAAAGCATCACGCCCATTACGCCTCACCTCCCAGATACGCCGCAATCACGCGGGGATCCTTGCGTACTTTCTCAGGGTCGCCCTGGGCGATGATGCGCCCGTAGTCCAATACAACAAGCTGTTCGCACAAGCCCATTACAAAGCTCATATCGTGTTCGATCAGCAGGATCGCGATGCCGAATTTGTCACGCACAAAGCGCACCGTTTCCATCAGCTCCGCCGTCTCGTGCGGGTTCATGCCCGCCGCCGGTTCGTCCAGCAGCAGCAACTTTGGGTTTGTGGCGAGCGCACGGGCGATCTCCAATTTCCTCTGCTTGCCGTAGGGCAGGCTGCTGGCCAACTGCGCGGCCTCGCCGTCCAACTCAAAAATTTTCAGCAGGTCTATGGCTTTCTGGTCCATCTCGCGCTCTTTCGCGAAATACGCGGGCAGGCGCAGGATGGCCGTGGCTGTGCCGTACCGCACCTGGTTGTGCAGGCCGACCTTGACATTGTCCAGCACCGTCATATCTTTGAACAGACGGATGTTCTGGAACGTGCGGGCGATGCCCTCGCGGTTGATGGTCGCGGGCTTCTGCCCCACAATGTTCCTGCCGTCCAGCAGGATATCCCCCTCTGTTGGCTGATAAACGCCCGTCAGCAGGTTAAAGATGGTGGTTTTGCCCGCACCATTCGGGCCAATCAGGCCGTAAAGCTGGCCCTTCTCAATGGAAATTTCAAACTTTTCCACCGCCTGCAAACCGCCGAACGCAATACCGAGGTTGTGTACTTCCAGCAATCCCATCCGTCACGCCTCCTTCCCGCCCGCTGTGCCCTGTTTGCGGGGCGCAAACTTTGCCACTATCTTCTGCCGCCATATAACGAGTTTGGGGCTTTGCCCAAAGAGCATCATGACAATGAGGATGACCGCGTAGACCAGCATACGGTAATCACTGAAGCCGCCGCGCAGCAGTTCCGGCAAAATGGTGAGCGCAATGGCCGCAATGACAGAGCCGCGGATATTGCCCATGCCGCCCACAACGATAAACACAAGGATCAAAATAGAGGTGTTATAGTCGAATTTCTTTGCGACGAGCGTGGAGAAGTTGTGCGCGTAGAACGACCCTGCCAGCCCCGCGAGCGCCGCCGAGACGGTAAAGGCGATGAGCTTATATTTTGTGACGTTGACGCCCACCGATTCCGCCGCGATGCGGTTGTCACGGATGGACATGACCGCGCGGCCCGTGCGCGAGTGGACGAGGTTCAGCACAACAAAGAGGGTAAGCAAAATCAGCGCGACGCCCAGCGTAAAGGTCGCCATGCGCGGCATGCCCGTGATGCCCTGCGCGCCGTTGATAATCGTTTCTCCCGTTTCATCCAGGCCGAGCGACAGCGTGTCCTTCATGGAGAAATGGAACCCCGAAGCGTCGCGGCCAATGTACAGGGAATTGACAATGTTCTTGATGATTTCCCCGAACGCCAGCGTCACAATGGCGAGGTAGTCGCCCTCCAGGCGCAGCACAGGGATACCGATGATAAAGCCGAACAGCGCGGCGGCGGCCGTGCCCACGGCAAGCGCCAGCAGCATGCACACCCATTCGGGCGCTGCCCCCTCCATGCACACGGAGACGAACGCGCCCATAAACGCGCCCACGCTCATGAATCCTGCGTGCCCAAGGCTCAATTCGCCCAGGATGCCGACAGTCAGGTTCAGCGAAACGGCCATGATGACATAGGAGCAGATGGGCACGAGCAGGCCGCTCAGATCGGAAGAGCGTCGTGTAGGGAAAGAGTGTTGCGAGACGTGGGGG